>CALVMX010000011.1 GCA_944349415.1 uncultured Clostridia bacterium | reverse complement strand
AAAAATTGAAAAATAAGCCTGGTGGATTTATTTTCTTTGACCAGGAAGAAAAAAGACTTATTGAAGAAGTGGATTTAGGAGAGGCTCCAAAGGGACCTATTTTAGAAGAGAATAAAAAAGAGAAGAAAGAAGAAAAAGAAGAAGAGCAATTTTTGGCTGAAAAAGCTGAAATTCAGATTATTGGAGTTATTTTTAAGACTTATATTTTGACTGAGTTTGGCGATAGTTTATATGTTATTGACCAACACGCTATGCATGAAAGACAACTCTATGACAAACTAAAAAAACAAGTCGACGAAAAAGAGATAATAAAGCAAGATTTACTTTTTCCATATGAATTTTCTCTGCAATACGAAGATGCCGAGAAATTTATAGAAAAAATCCCTAATCTGAAGCAAATAGGCTTTGAAGTGGAAGAACGTGGACAAGATTTTGCCATTAAAAGTGTGCCATTTCTTTTGTCGAGTATCCATTTAAATAAATTTGTCGAAGATATTTTAGGAGATGAGACTCTTGGCGATAAAAAAGCAAGTGAGTTTATCAATGAAAAATTATGTCAGACCGCTTGTAAGCACGCAATACGTGCTGGAGACAGTGTAACCAAAGATGAAATTGCTTATTTAATTGAAGAGATGAAAAAAGGTGTTTTGCTTTGTCCTCATGGGCGACCAATAATTGTTAAAATAACTAAAAAAGATATTGAAAAAATGTTCAAAAGGGTTTTATAATGAAAACAAAAGTTTTATTTATTTTAGGGCCGACAGCGGTTGGGAAAACAGCAGTTTCTGTGGAAATTGCGAAACTTTTTAATGGAGAGATAATTTCTTGTGATTCTGTTCAAATTTTTAAAGGCTTAGATATTGGTTCGGCAAAAGTAACAGAAGAAGAAAAACAAAATATTCCTCATCATTTAATAGATATAAAAGAGCCGACTGAAACTTTCACTTCTTTTCAGTTTGTGGAGGAGATGAAAAAGAAAATCAAGGAAATAACCGAACGTGGAAAACTTCCTATTGTGGTTGGCGGAACAAGTTTATATGTTAAATCACTTATATTAAACTACAATTTTGGTGGAGTTGGTGTCGACGAAGAGTTTAGAGCGAAGTTAAATAGGCTTCTGGAGGAAAAAGGTTTGGAGAGTTTATATAGTAAACTTTCTTATGAAAATAAAGAACTTGCAGAAAAAATTGATAGATTTAATCCTCAAAGAGTGATAAGAGCTTTGGAAATTTCTCATTTTCAGGGCGAGAAAAAGAGCGCAGAAAGCGAAATTGACTCTCTTGTTTTTGCTCTTACTGATGATAGGAAAAATTTGTATGAAAGAATAAATAGGCGTGTAGATATCATGCTTAAAAACGGCTTGGTTGAGGAGGTTCAAGACTTAAAAAATGCCGGTGTTACTCGAGACTGTCAGTCTATGAAAGCCATAGGCTACAAAGAGGTTTATGCCTATCTTGACGGAGAAATTACTTACGAAAAAATGGTGGAGGAAATAAAACAACACTCAAGAAATTATGCTAAACGTCAATTTACTTTTCTTCGAGGAATGGAAAATATCAATTATATACAAGTGGAAAATTTTAATGATACCATTAAAGAAATATTTGAAAAAGTAAAAAAATGGTTAAAATAGAGGGTGTTATGGAAGAAGAAAAACTTAAAATCTTAAAAGAAATTGAAGATAGTTTAAGAGATAGATTTTCAGAAATTGAAGATATTGCTCTTTTTAATCAAGACAAAGTCTTAAAAGCGTTTAATAAATATGCTATAACAAATCAACATTTTGCAGGCACAACAGGTTATGGCTACACGGATAAAGGTAAAGAAGGTCTATCCGAACTTTTTGCTGAAATTTTCGGCACAGAAGACGCCATTGTAACTCCACATCTTACCACAGGCACTCATGCTATTTCCACAGTCCTTTATGGACTTTTGCGTCCAAAAGACACCCTTCTTTCTATTTCTGGCGATTTATATGACACCTTAAGCGAAACTTTGTTTGGTAAAGACAATTTAAGTTTGGAAAGTTATGGTGTAAATATCAAATTTATTGACTTAAACGAGGACTCTTCCTTTAAAGAAAAAGAAATTCTAAAGTTGGTGAAAAAACTTAAACCACGAGTCGTGTTTATTCAAAGGTCAAGAGGTTACTCTTCAAGAAAATCTCTTTCCGTTTTAAGTATGGAAAGTGTTATTAAAAACATTAAAGAAATTTCGCCAAACTCTTTTGTTGTTGTCGATAATTGCTATGGCGAATTTGTTGAAAAATTAGAACCAACCGAGGTGGGAGCTGATGTTTGCGTCGGCAGTCTAATTAAAAATATAGGAGGCTCTCTTGCTCCAACAGGCGGCTATATTGTGGGCACAAAAAAAGCACTTTCTCTTATTGAAAACCGCTTGACGTGTCCTTCACTTGGCAGAGAAACCGGCTCATATGAGGGAGGCTATCGACTTTTCTATCAAGGGCTGTTTTTAGCTCCACATATTGTATGTCAAGCAATTAAAGGAGCATACCTTATCGGCGAAGTTATGAAAAGACAGGGGTATAAAATTATTCCTGACACAAATGAAAACTCGTTTGATATTATAAAATCCATAGTTTTTGACACTGAAGAAGAATTAATAAGATTTGTGCAACTTATCCAAAAACTCTCGCCAGTAGATAGCAATGCTCTTCCTATTCCATACGACATGGTAGGGTATACCACTCAAGTTATAATGGCAGCAGGAACTTTCGTGGAGGGGGCTTCCATTGAGCTTTCTTGTGACAGTCCAATTAAAAAGCCATATATTGCTTATTTTCAAGGCGGAATAACCTATGAACAACTCAAAATTGTGGCATATAATCTACTAGATTTTAAACAAAATTAAAACATAACTTAAAAATAAAAGACTGATTTTGTGAAAATGAACTCCAATTAAATCAGTCTTTTTTTATTTTTTTAATTTTTAAATATTAACTTTTAAAAATCTAGTTTTTATGTGTATTTAAAATCTCGCCAGCAGCTTTTAAGGTTTCAAAAAGGTCATATTTAAAATCAGAAATGTCCATATCTACTGCAATTAAAGCATTAGGTTTTTTATCATATGAAGTGTCAATATATCCAAACTTTTCTTTCTCATCTTTATAGTATTTTAATTCAACATGACCTTCTTCCATTTTCATACATTGTGGATTTGTAAGATAATATATTGCACAGACATCATGAACAGCAGCACCAAGATGACCAACATGAAAATCATAATATTTTTTGAACATTTTAGCATAAATTTTACCAATTTTGTTTGTATGCTTAAATCTTTTGATATCTTCCTTATCTAGATAAGCAAAATGGCCAAGCTCCATAGGAATCATAACTAGAGGAATATCACTCTTAATTACAATATCCACACACTCAGGGTCAAAACTTATGTTAAATTCGCGATAAGGTCTGCCGTAAATCTTCTCTTTTGTCCCACCCATAAAAATAATTTCTTTGATGTAATTTTTAGCATCTGGATGTTCTAAAAGCATTTCAGCAACACTTGTCATAGGGCCAATTGCAATTATTGGAAGTTTCTTTTTAGAACTTTTTAAAATGTCATAGATAGCATCTTTTGCAGGTGTTTCAATAGGCTTGGTTTTTAATTTTTTAGGATTAACTTTAAGTCCGCCAAGCCCACCTTTTCCTTGAGCATTCAAAGCATAAACAGGTGGGCGTTTAAGTGGATGGTCAAGACCTACAGCTATAGGTATATCTTGCCTAAAAAGTTCCATCAAAAATAACGTGTTGTTAACAGCATTTGAAATAGGTCCATTGCCACCAGCAACAGCCAAAAGTTTAATATTAATTTGACCACAAAAAATGGCATACATAAGAGCAGTAGCGTCATCAACGCCAGGGTCGGTGACGATTATAACATCTTGCTTTTCCATAATTTTTCCTTTTTAAAATTTTTGTATATTTCATATTATATCATATTTAAAGATTTTTACAAAATGAAAATAGTGACAAAAAAATAAATTTTAAAACTGCATATATCGTGTATTATGCAGTCTATAAATTTGCATACTACACAATATATAGTAATATGCAAATTTGTGTTATAATTTGACTTTTCCTTTATATTTTAAAATTTTAAAAGAGAATTGTTGTTACAAAAATAGACAATTTTCTTTTTAACTTCCAAAAAACCTTCAAAATTCGTATGCTAGAATTTTTGTGACAGGAGGAAGTTATGCAGATAAAAAGTCGTGTCCATAATAATACGCTTTATGTTCTTCTGTGCGGAGAATTGGATGAGCATACTGCGTCTTACACCAAGATGACTCTTGATGAACTTTTCATTAAGCCAAATTTCCAAAAGATAGTTATTGATTTGTCTGAACTTGAGTTTATGGATTCCACTGGCATCGGCGTTTTAATTGGAAGATACAAAAAAATGAAGGACAAACATATTCCAATTTATATCTCTAATCCATCATCTCACATCGAAAAAATTTTTAAGATGACAGGGCTATATGAAATTATGCCTAAAATTGTTTAAGGAGAGAATTATGAAATATTCAAATTTTATGGAAGTAACTTTTAAGGCGCTTTCGGTTAATGAGGGGTTTGCCAGAGTTTGTGTCGCTTCATTTTGTGTGCAATTAAATCCGTCAGTAGATGAAATCACCGACATCAAAACTGCTGTCAGTGAAGCAGTAACAAATTGTGTGGTTCATGCTTATCCTAATGCGACAAAAGGGGATATTGTCCTAAGATGTGAACTTGAAGGCGATTTGGTGACAATAACAGTGAAAGACAAGGGTGTTGGCATCAAAGATGTTGAAAAGGCAAGAGAGCCTTTTTACACTTCTAAACCGTCAGAAGAACGTTCTGGAATGGGCTTCACTGTTATGGAAAGTTTTATGGACAATGTGGAAATTTCCAGCAATTCATTTGGCACAACTGTTAAAATGACAAAGAAAATCGCAAGTTGTCCTTGCGAAGTGGTCGGTTAGTGCTTAGTCAAGAAGAAACCATTGCTTTAATAAAAAAGGCTCAAAGTGGAGACTTGGATGCCAAAGAAACACTTGTTAAGGAAAATTCTCCGTTAATCAAAAGTGTGGTTGGCTGGTTTAGAAATAAGGGTATAGAAAATGAGGACTTATACCAATTAGGTTCCTTGGGCTTTTTGAAAGCGATAAATAATTTTGACTGCTCGTTTAATGTCAAATTCTCCACCTATGTTGTGCCTATGGTGGTGGGCGAGATTAAACGGTTTATGCGAGATGATGGTGCGGTTAAAGTTTCAAGAGCAATAAAAACACTTAACCTTAAAATAAATAAATTTATTGATGACTATTATAAATTAAACAGCACACGTCCAACAATTTCGGAAATTGCTAAGGCTTTTCAAATTGAAGAACAAGAAGTTGTGTTGGCTATGGATTCCGCTAAAATGCCAATATCTCTATACACGCCTTTTGATGACGGCGAAGAAGAAGGTTTGACGGTTATAGACCGTTTTGATAGTGAAACTGGTGGAAGTGATTTTATTGATAATTTAGCATTAAAAGAGGTTATAGACAAACTTGACAGCCGAGATAAAAAAATTATTCTTATGAGATATTTTCAAGATAAAACGCAAAGCGAAATTGCCGAAATGCTTGGAGTATCTCAAGTGCAAGTGTCAAGGTTAGAAAATAAAATTCTTGAAACATTGAAAAAAAGGCTAACTACTTAATAACATAAAATCAATAGCTTTTTAAATTTAATCATTTATGTATTAGCACTTTAGTACTTATTTAACACAAAATAAGTACCATTGTGCTAAATATTTATTATGGAATTTAAAGATATTTTGAGAGATTTAAGAATAGAGAAGGGTTTGACGCAAGAAGAGCTTGCAAAGGCTCTACATTTTAGTCTTTCTACAATTAGCAAGTGGGAGAATGGTAAAAAACTTCCAGGATATGACTCTATTAAAATTTTAGCTAAATATTTTAATGTCAGTGGAGATGAAATTTTAGGATTAGATTAATTTTTTAAAAATTTTTCTTATTTTTTATAGACATATAAATGTCAAAAATAATTTTTGAAGAGATATCATCAACTGAATATACGTCATAATGTTTTGATAAATTTTTAATATTTAAAATGTTACCCCATAAAAATTTATTTCTAATATATAAACCTATAGAAAAATGTAATTTATATAATTCATTTTCTTCCATTTTCATTAATTGAGTTTTAACTTTTGGTGTAGCCAAAACATCCTTTATTATTTTTTCTAAAAGCTCCATAATTATATTATATAAGCACTTTAGTACTTATGTCAAGTAAAATGAGCACTTTCGTGCTAATTTTTTATTATGGAATTTAAAGATATTTTAAGAGATTTAAGAATAGAAAAAGATTAACACAAGAGGATCTTGCAAAACAAATTCACTTTAGTTTATCTATTGTCAATAAATGGGAAAATGGAAAGAAAAATCCTAGTATTGATGCAATTAGGATTTTGGCTAAGTTTTTTAATGTGTCAGCAGATTATTTATTAGGTTTAGAGGATTAGGAGTTTGATATATTTTCAAATTAGTAATTTTCAATTAATTTCTTGATATTCATTTAACTCAAAATCGTTGCAAACGATTCGTTTATGTGCTATAATTAAAACCTAATGAGGTTTTTATGAAAGTTGCGATTATTGGGGCTGGGGCATCAGGGCTTATGCTGGGCGGACTTTTAACTCAAAAAGGGTATGATGTTACTATATTTGACGGTAATGAAAAAGCTGGAAAGAAACTTTACATAACAGGCAAAGGCAGGTGCAATATAACAAATTTATGTGACGTCAGCGACTTTTTAAATAATGTGGTGCGTGGAGAAAAATTTTTACGCTCTGCGATTTATTCTTTCTCGCCACAAGATACGGTAAATTTTTTCGAAAACTTAGGGCTTAAAACAAAAGTAGAACGCGGAAATCGTGTTTTTCCTTTAAGTGACAAATCGAGCGATGTTATAAAAGCACTTTTAAAGCATTGCAAGGATGTTAAATTTGAATATAATTCAAAAGTAGAAAAAATTGTAAAGACGGAAAAAGGTTTTGAGATAATTTTAAAAAAAGTAGAAAACAAAAAGGAAAAGAATGTGCTCGCCGACTATGCCGATAAGGTGGTTATTGCGACTGGCGGAGAGAGTTACAAGGCGACTGGTAGTGACGGAAGTGGGTATATTTTAGCGAAAAGTTTTGGTCATACAATAGAAAAACTTGTGCCTGCACTTTGTCCAATAAAGTTAAAGGAAGATTTGAAAGAACTAGAAGGACTTTCTCTTAAAAATGTTTCGCTCAAGGCAGATATTGACGGCAAGAAAAAAGAACTATTTGGCGAAATGCTTTTTACAGACATAGGTATTTCTGGGCCAATAGCACTTTCAATGTCAAGTTTCATTAATCGTGCTGGGGATGTTAAACTGTCGCTTGATTTAAAGCCAGCATTGACTGAAGAGCAACTAGAAAAACGACTTTTGCGTGATTTTGATGGTAATAAAAACAAAAACCTTTCATATATATTAAAAGGACTTATGCCTAACTCATTGTCAATGTTCTTTGCTAAAAAATGTGGTTTAAATCTGGAGAAAAAAGTTCACGATATTTTAAAGGAAGAAAGAAAAATTATAATTGACAACTTAAAAAGCCTTTCACTAAGTTATAACGGCTTATATCCTATTGATGCCGGAATCATCACAAGTGGTGGAGTAAATTTAAAAGAAGTTAATCCTAAAACTTTTGAAAGTAAATTGGTGAAAGATTTATATTTTGTTGGTGAAATTCTTGATATTGATGCTTTAACTGGTGGATTTAATCTTCAAATTGCCTTTGCAACAAGTTACTCTTGTGCAAAAAATATGTGAAAAAGCGACTTTGTCGCTGTGAAGAGTTGCTTTTTTCAACATGAAAAGTGGCAATGCCACCGTGAAGAACTCGCATTCGCTCGCGTGAAGAGCAGTCTGAGACTGCGTTTAGGAATTGATTTATTATATTATGCTGAATAAATTATTTTGAAAAACAATAAAACATTCAAATTTAAGATGCTTGACAAAAATTTTGCGTTTCTATATAATTTTAAAGATTAAAGGAGAGAATATGTTACTTTGGATAGCAAGAATACTACTTTGGATTCCACTTTCAATATTACATCCGACCTATATTTATGGGAGAAAAAACAGACCTGAAGGCAAAGCGATTTTGTGCTCAAACCATAGGTCTAATTGGGATATTGTTTTGTATCTTCTTCACACCAAGGAAAAGGTTGTGATTTTGGCGAAAAAAGAACTTTCGAAAAACAAATTTTTTGGTTTCATTTTAAAGCACTTAGGAGCTATTTTTATCGACCGTGAAGGAAATGATATAAATGCAATTAAAGAGTGTATGAAAGCATTAAAGGAAGGCAAAAAACTTTACATTTTCCCAGAAGGCACACGACTTAAAGATGAAAGCAAAATTTTGGGAGAAATTAAAAGCGGGCTTGCAATGATTGCGATTAAGACGAAAACACCAATTTTAACTGTTTGGCATGAAAGAAAGCCAAAAGCATTTAGAAGGTCAAATATTTACATTGGAAAGCCTTATGAACTTACCGAATTTTATGGCAGGAAACTTGATGAAGAAACCTTAAATGAAGCAAATAGCGTTGTTCGCGAAAAAATGCTAGAAGTCTACCACGAAATTCAAGAAAAGAAAGAAAAAAATAAAAGATAAATTAAGTAAATATAAAATAAAAACATATTGGAAAACTCGCCAATATGTTTTTTTTCAGATTATAATTCAGAAATTTCTTTTATTGTGTTTTTGTTGCAATTTTGAATGTATTCATATGCTTTCTTACCTGCTTTTACAATTGTGCTATAAAGTTTTTCAGGCAAGAAACAACGAGTTATACGACATTCTCTTGTCGGTAAACAAATTGTTGATTCGTTTTCTCTATAAGGTGATTCATTATCTCGTATATAAACTTTCTCAGTAATGATATAATCATTTATAAATTCGTTTAACTCTTTAAATTGTTTTTTAGTTTTTTTAGAATTATCTTGCTTAAGTTTTACATTATAAAATTTAACAAGGTTTTGAAGAGCACTAATAAAACCGAAAATTTTTTCTTCGCCTTTTACTAATTTTTTATTATAATAATATGTTTTGAATTCTTCGAGTTGAGTTTCCAATAAAGTTTTATCATAAGGCAAATTTTTTCCATTAAAATTATCTAAATCATTATTAATGCTATCAAATAATCTTGCATATTTACCTTCTTGTTTTTTTAATGCTGTATTATGAATTTTATACCAATTTTCGCGCTTTTCAGAAATTTTGGCCTGAGCTTTTTTGCCTTTTTCAATAAGAAGGAAAAGAAGGTCATAACTCATATTGTTAAAATCAATATGAGGAGGGTAAATAATATAGTCGGAATATCGTTTATAACTTATCTCGTAATTTTTTATAGTTGTATTGCAAATTTTATAAATGGTTTGTAATTTTTCTTTAACTTCTTTGGTTTGTTCGCGTGTTTCTAAATCAAGCAAAATAAAATATAAGGCTGTAATATAATTTTCTTTCTCTTTGCTAATTTTTTTTCCAATTGCTGGTTTGTCAATAAGATACTCATTATCTGGATTAAAAAAATTATCATAGAAAAATTCAAAATATTTAAATTGAATTGAATGTTGTTTTCTAAACATTTTTTTCTCCTTTTTTCTTCAAATATAGCATTTTTCTTGTAAGTTGTCAATATGTTAGTTGAAAACTTTTCTAAATTCTTTGACATTTCTTTTGCAATTTGTTATCCTTAAATATAAGATATACAACTAGGAGATTTTATGAGCGAAGAATTTAACTTGGATTTAATTGATAAAACTTTTACTTCTTACAAAAAAGGACAAATGTTTGACGGCGTGGTGGTTCTAAAAAGGGATGACGGTGTGATTTTTAATATTGGCGGAAAAAACGATGCCTTTATTCCTGCAAATGATTTTGACGATTTTTTAGCAGTTAAAATTGGAGATAGATTTCCAGTAATTATAACTAAACAAAAAAATGAAGAAGGGCTTATTGAGGCCTCCATGAGAATGGCTCGCGACCTGAAAATTGCCAACCAAAATGCACAAACACTTCGTCTAGGAAGCAAATTTACTTTTGTTGTTACTGATGTAAATAATAGCGGTGTTCATTCAAAAATGGGAGACTATTCGATTTTTGTTCCAGCAAGTGAAGTATCTTTAAGATATGTTAAGGACTTGAAAAGTTTTATTGGAAAACAACTTGAAGTTGTGGTGACGGAAATTAATCACGAAAAGAAGGATATTGTGGCGAGCGCAAAACTACTTCAAGAGCAAATTAAAGTGGCAACAGAAAACAATTTCTGGAACAGCATCTTTATTAATAAAGTGGTAACAGGCAAAGTTAAGAAGATAATGCCTTATGGTGCCTTTGTGGAAGTGGACGGAGTGGACTGTTTTGTGCATATTTCTAATCTTTCATATGACAAGGTGAATTCGCCGAGCGAAGTTATTCAAGAAGGCGAGGAGTATACTTTTAGAGTGGTAAATCTTGACAGAGAAAACAAGAAGGTGGAACTTTCATTAAAAGCACTTTTAGAAGATCCTAAAATAACTCGCATTAAAGAACTTCAAGTCGGCGGAATATATAAGGGCAATGTGGTAAAACTTTTAAGATTTGGTGCTATAGTAAAATTAGAGAACGGAGCAACAGGACTTCTTCATATTCAAAACTGCACTGAAAACAGAACCAAAAACATTTATGAACTTGTCAAAGTTGATGATGAAGTGGAAGTTGAAGTTATTGATAAAGATGAGGAAGAAGGAAAAGTTTCTTTTAAACTTACCAAATTTATGGAATAATAATTTAATTTCTATATAAATTTTTTAAATCTAAAATAGAGTCAAAGTAATGATTCTATTTTTTATATTATAAACAAAATAGTTATTAAAAAATACTTAAAAAATTTTAAATAATTATCTATCATAAAGTCTTGTTTTCTTAACTCAAAAAATAGATTATTTTTTTAAAATCGCGGTATTTTCTTAGCAAAATTCAAAAATACTTAAAAAATTTTAACTAATATTTTTTATTAAAATTTTTAAAATATATCGTATTTTGTTTGGATTTTTCATAAAAATGTTGTATAATTTCTTTCGAGTTTTATTTAAGGAGAAAATTTATGAAAAAAATTGCTGTCGTTGTTGACACTAACAGTGGTATCACAAAGGAAGAAGCTGATAAACTTGGAATTTATCTTGTTCCTATGCCTTTTATCATCGGCGATGATGTTTTGTATGAAGGCGTTGACTTATCTCAAGAAGAGTTTTATAGACTTCAAAGTGAAGATGTGAAAATAACAACTTCACAACCAAATATAAATTCTATTGTGGAACTTTGGGAAGATTTACTTAAAAAGTATGACCAAGTTATCCATGTTCCTATGTCAAGTGCTTTAAGTCAGTCGTGCGAAACGGCAGAAAATTTTGCTCAAAATTATCCAAACAAAGTTTTTGTTGTTGACAATAAAAGAATTTCTATTACAACAAAGTCCTCCATTATGGATGCTCTTAAACTTATTAAAGCAGGAAAAGACGGAAAAGAAATTAAAGAGTATCTTGAAAAAGATGGTTTAGAATCGAGTATTTATCTTATGGTTGACACCTTGAAATATTTAAAACGTGGCGGAAGAGTGACGCCAGCCGCTGCTGCCATTGGAACGATTTTAAACATTAAACCAATTCTCACAATTCAAGGCGGAAAACTTGATAAATTCGCAAAAGTGACAAACTTGAAATCTGCTAAAAAGAAGATGATAGAGGCACTTCGCAATGATATAGAAACTAGATTTAAAACGTATGTGGAAAACGGCGAATTTAAAATTGCTATTGCACATACTACAAATCAAGAAAATGCAGAAATTTTCAAAAAGGAACTTATGGAGGAGTTTCCAAATATACCTTTAACATTTGTTGATCCTCTCGCTCTTAGCATTGCCACTCACACAGGACCAAAAGTTTTAGCAGTTGGCGGATTCCATATAGTAAAATAACAGGCGTTGCCTGTTTTTTATTTGCAAAATAGTGAAATTAAAAATAAATATTTTCTTTATTTAAATGATTTTGATTCTAATAAATTTTATGATAATATATATTCGTGAGTTAAATTTGTAAAAAGGAGAATACGATGGATAAAGTTTCAATTATTGTTCCAGCTTATAATGCTCAGGACACTATAGAAAAATGTCTTGAAAGCTTATTGGGGTAGACTTATAAAAATATTGAAGTAGTTGTAATTAATGACGGTTCAGTTGATAATACGCTTAAGATAATAGACAAATTTAATGATATTCGCTTAAAGGTTACTAGCACGGAAAATAGAGGTATATCAGCTGCGCGAAACTTAGGCATTAAAAACAGCACTGGCGAATTTATTTGTTTTTGTGATGCTGATGATTTCTATGAGAAGAATTATGTAGAAAAATTGTTATCAATGTTTGATGAAGATGTTGTAATGACAGCCTGTGATTATGTAAGAAAAACTAAAGTTAGACAACCAAAAGAAGAATTTTCAACATTTTCAAGGAATGAAGCCTTGAAAGAGCTTTTTAGTGATAGATATTTGTTTGTTCAACTGTGGAATAAAATGATTAGAAAGGACTTTATTCGAAATCTTCAATTCGATGAAAAAGTTAAAACGTTTGGTGAAGATGTTGTTTTTGCCTTTAATTATTTAAAATCTTGTCCAGATAACTTAATTGTAAAACATACCAATTTAAAACTTTATCATTATATTCCAGCCAAAAATAGTGCTTCCAGCTTAAAATACAAGCGGGGGGGGGATTTGCAGATTCGAAAATCAATTTGTTAAAAATTTTTGACGAAATGATAGAATATTGTAAGTTAAATAATTTACATAATGTCGCTTCTCAGATTAATGCATGGTATTTTTTGCTTTTACTTCAATTTTTATTTGAAACTCGTATGTTAAAATTAAAAGAACTACATGCAACTTTTAAAAATCTGGCAAAAGAGAAAAAGAAAGATTATGATAAATGCAGAAAAGAGTATAAATCTTATAGAAAGTATGCAGGATTTTTGCTTTACTTTTTATAATAGTTAAATTTATATTGTTTTCAATTATCATAAAGTTTAAAAAGAAGTATTGACCTTTATTGCGTTTTATTTTATAATATGAACAATGGAGGAAAATATGGAAATAAAGGTTTTTGCAGGGACAAAATTAAATTACATACCAACAAAAGAAGAATTGGACAAAATTGGCGGGCTTACTGCTGGCGTGTGCTATTTGCCAGATACTATAGATACTCTTTTTTTGGAAAATGAAGAAAAAACTAAAAAGCGTGAGGCTATGATTAAACAAAGTGGACACAAAAGTCCTTTTGACCATGCAATGATAAATTTAGAAATAAACAATATTCCCAAAATCGTTGCCATGATTTTAAATGATGAACAAATGTATACCACAAGTGAAAAGTCAGCAAGATATAAGAGAATGGAATTGACAGATGATGAAAAGAAAATTTATGAAAAATGGCTTCAAGAATTTGAAAAAGTAATAAAACTTTATAGAGATGAAGAGATAGGGAGAGAAATTTGGCTTACAGATACAAAAATCAAAAAACTCGCTCAAGAGAATGCTAGATATTTAACTTCAGTTTTCACACCTACAAGCATGGTTTATTCAATAACTTACCGAGAACTCAATATTATTTATCGCAAAATTGAAAAAGAAATTGATTATCTTGAAGGCAAAGAAGATACTTTTTCTAAAAGACTGAGGAGTGAACTTATAGACTTTAACAAGCAACTCTCTAAACTTTGTTACATAGATGATAAACTTTCACAAGATGATAAAAATTATGTTTTGAAGCTTTTTAATAGGAAAAGTTATACGTTCACTGAACAATTTGGTCCTTGTTATACTCTAGTATACAATGCCTCATTTGCTCAACTTGCTCAAGCTCAACGTCATAGAACTATTGATTATACAATTTCTATGGGGAAAGATAATAGTTTAGTGCAAGAAAATTTGAAACGAATAGAATCAGGAGTGGAACATTTTGGGACTTTATATCCACAAAAAATGCTTGATGAAGGAACTGATTTGTTTTACATTCCACCTATCTTGAAAAAGTATGGTTTAGATATGCAATGGTGTAAAGACTGTTTGATATTAGCAGAAAACATACCTCAAGGGCTGATGGTTCCGGTTATTGAGCGTGGAACATTTGAAAACTTTAAAACAAAGTTGAAAGAGAGAAATTGTTCTTGTGCACAACTTGAAATTGATAATCAAACAACAAAGTCAAAGAAAAAAATATATGAAAATTTAAAGGTAAGCAACCCTGAACTTGCAGAAGAATTAGAACCGTATATGAAAGGCTCGCGTTGCACTTTCCCAGATTATGAATGTCCATCTCCATGTGGTTTTAAAGAAGGTATTACGGGAGAAAGAATAATCTAATTTGAAATACTTGTTTTTAAATGGTGTAATGTTATGTTATATTTAAATTATAAATATTAACTTGTAAATTTAATTAAAGCTAAAAAGTGAGTGTTTTGCACTCAACTTTTTTTATAATAAGTTTTAAATTTATAGTTAACTAAAAAAATCGAATAAGTTTTGCAAATTCGTTTTGTTTGGTTATGATTTTTTGATATACTATTTTAGTAGAGGATGCGGAAAGTTCATTTTGACCGCGTTTCAAAGCGGTCAAAATGCCGAAAAAGATTTTTTCGGCTGTGTGCTTTAGGCACACAAACTTTCCGCACACTTAGGAGAGAATATGAAAGACTGTTTATTTTGTAAAATTGTGAAAGGCGATGTGTCTTCATATAAGGTTTACGAAGATGAAAACGTGTATGCTTTTTTGGATGTGGCAAATGACGTATACGGACACACTTTGGTTGTTCCAAAAAAACATTATGAAAATTTAATGGACTGCCCAGACCGAACTCTTGGCAAGATTATGGCTTCTGTAAAAAAGATTGGTAATCATTTTGTGAATGATTGTGGATTTGAAGGCTATAACACCTTCAACAACAATGGAAAAAGTGCAGAGCAGGCGATTATGCACTTACATTTTCATATATATCCTAGAAAGACCAATGATGGCATAAAAATTAGCCAAGATTTTGGCAAACAAGAAAAAAGTTTGGAAGAAATTTCAAAGGAGCTTTATTTTGAAGATGAAAAGACAGAAAAACTTGATTTTTCTTCGTATAGGGAAGAATGCGACGTTCTCTACACTGACGGGGCTTGCAGTGGAAATCCAGGGAAAGGTGGCTACGGCGGAGTTTATCTTCCAAAACTAAACTCAAACTTAGAGTGTCAAGAGTTTTCAGGTGGAGATGACAACACAACTAACAACCGTATGGAACTTATGGCAGTAATAGAAGGACTTAAACTTATTGAAGATAAGGAAGAAAGTGGATTTAAAGAAAAGGGTGAAAAAGTGAAAGTTTACAGCGACAGCGCCTATGTTGTCAATGCTTTTAATCAAAATTGGCTCAACAATTGGAAGAAAAACGGCTGGCGTTCATCTGGCGGTGGCGAAGTTTTAAACATTGATTTATGGAAAGAACTTTTATCTCTCACTGAAAAAAGAGAAGTGGAATTTATAAAAGTAAAAGGGCATAGCGACAATGCTTTAAATAACCGATGTGATGCTCTCGCCACAAGTTATTATAAGGAGTAAGTGTTGAAAATTACATTTTGGAAACATAAATTAGAGATTTATGTATACTTTACGCTTTTTTTACCTGTTAGTTTAGGATTATTTTTAGCAGGCCTTATTTTAACTATTCAAGATGCAGAAAATTTTTGGCCATTACTAGTTTTGGGTATATTTATTTTGTTTTGTATTATAATCATTTTTTTTGATGAGAAACGCATTGTGGCAAAAGTGATTTTTTCTGATGATGGCATAGAATGGATATGGTTTAAGAAAACTGTTTTATTTATCAAGTGGACAGAAATTACGGACATAACAACAAGATTTCGGGGTAGGGGAAATTATGATTTATCTTTTATCGCCAATGACAAACGAATTGATGTTTGGTTAACAAAAAAGATGTATAATACAATTATAATTATTTGTCCTGAACCTAATGTTAAAATGCAAATAAGCAACTTAAAAGAATTTGAGTGGTGTCATAGTAAAGATAATTAAATTATCATTACCAAAATAATTGTAATCAAAGCAGATAAAATGGCATGGGTAAATTTTTGTAGGGCAAAAAGTTTGATGGGCATTTCGACCGATTTTAGCATGGTAATCGACTGCAAAAGTGTGGAAATTCCGCCAAAACTTATGACAAAGCTGGATAGAACTGTGGCGAGTTTGACATTTGAAAGGGTGGAAAGAGAAAGGCATCCTTTTGTTATTTCCACTATTCCTTGCAAGAAGCAGGAAAGAGTTTCTGGAAGAAGATTTAAAATTGGCGATAGACACTCAATTACGATAAAGAATATGGCAATTATTGCACCGACTGAAATTATGGCAATGGCAGATGTTGTGACAATTTCGCTTATATCAAATTTTGATTTTGTGGTTTCATTTGATTCTATTCGTTTATCGTCTATATTTTCAATATTTTTAAATTTCATATTTCTATATAGTAGTCCATTTAAAAACGCACCTATGACATGAGAGGCAAAAAGAATATAGCCGACTGTAGCATTTTGAAACATACCGATTCCAACTGCACCGATAATGAACATCGGTCCAGAAGTTGAACAGAAAGACGACATTTTGAAAGCGTCTTTTTTTGTTATCTTGCCTTGCATATATAAATCTGCTACCATTTTTGAACCGACAGGGTAGCCGGACAGTATTGCCATTAAAAAAGCGTATAGAGAAATTGGCGGAGTTTTGAAAAGGGCATAAGAGAATTTTTGGAAAGGGCGGGTGACTTTTTCCATTTGACCTAAACTCGACAAACATCTTGTGAAAAATATAAAAGGAAAAACGCTTGGAAGCACATTAAAAGCCCACGCAGAGATACCGTCAAGGGTGGTTTCAATGTAGCGTTTTGGAAAGATTATTAAATTTACAAGAAAAAACACAATTAAAAGTGTAAAAATTATGCCCGATAAATTTTTTTCTGTTTTTGCAAATTTTTTCAAAATAAACTCCTATTTTATTTGACTTTTTTCTATATTTTTCAC
The DNA here is from genome assembly GCA_944349415.1 of uncultured Clostridia bacterium. GTDB lineage: Bacteria > Bacillota > Clostridia > Christensenellales > UBA1242 > Caccovivens. The sequence goes on along the minus strand of CALVMX010000011.1, from coordinate 14,720 downwards.
TATAATATCTCTAATAAATGGCTCGTCCATTTTTCTTTAATATTTTATTAAGAATTTTCTTAAAAAAGAATATGAGGGTTAAATATGTTTAAAATTAAAAATTTGATTAAGGAAGCAAAGTTAAAACAAAAAACCATTGTTTTTCCAGAAGTTAGTTTTTCAGACAGAACACTCGAAGCTGTTAAAATTTTGCAAAAAAAGAAAATTTGCAAAGTGCTTTTGGTGGGAGATGCAAGTGCCTTAATTATTCGTGACAAAAGTTTAGAAAAATTCGAAATTGTGAATCCTGTTACTTTTCCTGATAGAGAAAAACTAGTTAAAGCTCTCTATGAAAAGAGAAAGGAAAAAGGTCTTTCCATGGAACAAGCTGATGAACTTGAAAAAGACCCTTACTATTTCGCAACTTTACTGGTGGAATGTGGCTATGCTGACGGTATGGTGGCAGGAGCAGAAGCTTCCACTGCAACGACTGTTAAGCCTGCTCTTCAAATCATTAAAAGTAAGAACAAAAAGCCGGTGTCTAGTTGCTTTTTAGTTTATGGCGACAACAAATTCCTTGACGGAAAGGCTCTCATCTTATCTGACTGTGGTGTTATTGAAAAGCCGGATGCGGACACAATTTGTGCAATAGCAGAATCTAGTTTGAAAAGTGCACAACAGTTTAAAATTGGAACACCTAAAGTTGCCTTTCTTTCCTACTCTTCCAAAGGTAGTGCAAAGAGCGAAGATGTGACAAAAATGCAAGAGGCATATGAAAAATTCCACAAAAAAGAAAAAGACGTAATTGCTGATGGCGAACTTCAATTTGATGCTGCAATGGTTCCAAGAGTAGCTGAACATAAGGCACCAAAAAGTCCGCTTAAAGGGGATGCAAATGTGCTTATTTTCCCAGATATAAATGCCGGAAATATTTGCTATAAAACAATGCAGTATATCGGCGGGCTTAATGCAATTGGCCCAATACTTCAAAATCTTAAAAAACCAGTGAATGACTTATCTCGCGGTTGCAATGTCAATGATATTGTGGTTTTAAGTGCGATAACTTGTCTTCAATGTGAAGATAAAGAGGATAAAAAAGGAGAAAAGAAATGAAAATATTAATCATCAATGCGGGGAGTTCCTCTCTTAAATATCAACTTCTTGATATGACAAATGAAAAACTCATTGCTAAAGGTAATTGTGAAAAAATTGGGCTAAATGACCCTATTATTTCCTATAAACATGACGGAAAAGAAGAAATTTTCGAAGGAGCGAAAACTCACGAAGAGGCAATTAAAAAAATTTTAAACATTTTGGTTGATAAAGACAAGGGAGTTATCAAAAGTTTCGATGAAATTGGCGCAATTGGTCATCGTGTGGTTATGGGTGGCTGGCTCTACAGAGAAAGCGTTTTGATAGACGAAAAAGTGATAAAAGATGTGGAAGCACTTTCTGACCTTGCTCCACTTCACAACCCTGCAAATGCCATGGGAATTCGTGCGTGTGAAAAAGTTATGCCTAACACTCCACAAGTGGTTATTTTTGACACTGCTTTTCATACAACTATGCCAGAAGAGGCATATATGTATGCGATTAAATATGAAGATTATGAAAAATTTCATATTAGAAAATATGGGGCACATGGAACAAGTCATAGATATGTGACGCAAGAACTCGCTAAAGTTTTAGGTAAAGATGTTAGTGAGGTTAAGGCTATAACTTGTCATCTTGGAAATGGCTCTTCTATAACCGCCATTAGAAATGGGCAAAGTGTGGATACATCTATGGGACTCACTCCACTTCAAGGTGTTGTTATGGGCACTCGTTCGGGAGATATTGATCCAACAGTTGTGCAATTTTTATGTTCACACAAAAATCAAACAGTGGATGGAGTTTTAAACTATCTCAACAAAGAGTGTGGACTTTTAGGTGTTTCTGGTGTTTCAAGTGACCATAGAGAAGTGACAAAAGCAGCAGAAAAAGGAAATAAGCGTGCTGAACTTGCACTTGACCTTCTTGCATACTCTGTAAAAAAATATGTTGGTATGTATATGGCAATTTTAAATGGTGCTGATGCCATTGTCTTTACTGGAGGTATTGGTGAAAACAGTGCTGAAGCTCGTGAACAAATTGTGGAAAATATGGAAAATCTTGGGGTTATCTTAGATAAAGAGAAAAACAACAACTTTAAACGTGGGCAAATTGAACTTATCTCTGCTCCAAATTCTAAAGTTAAAATTTATGTTATTCCAACAGACGAAGAACTTATGATGGCTAGAGATACGCTAAATATTGTAAAAAATTTAAAAAAATCTAAATAAAACTTGACAAACAAGTTTTTTTAGTGTAAAATATGTAGGCAAACATGAATTAAATTTACTAAAAGGAGAAGAAAAATGGCTGTTCCAAAGGGTAAAGTTTCAAAACAGAGAAAACATAAAAGAAATTCCGCTAATTTCAAAGCAGAAGGTGTTTCACTTGTTGAATGCCCAAAATGTCACGAGTTAAAAGAACCACATAAGGCTTGCAAGAATTGCGGAACTTATAATAATAGAACTGTTATTGATGATAAAAAAGATAGTAAGAAAAAATAAAAATCACGTGAATTTACGTGATTTTTTTAATTTGTTAGCTCTTGTTCTTTTATCGCTTGGTAGTAAAATTTTTTTGTAGCTTTTAAATATTTTAAATAATCTCTGTTTTCCATATTTTCATCCAAATTATATTCATCTTTTTTTTGAGATATTACTTTTATCTCATTTTCTAGGTATGGAATTGTCATTTTAAGTTCTTCTTCTCTGTTTTTTTGGATATAATCTTTTAAATCCATATTATACTTAAAATCTTTATCAAATATGCTCGACATAAATCGGCGATAGTCTAAGTTTAATCTTATTTCGTCTTTTTCATCAACCAAATCATGCAATTTTGTTATGCTTAAATTAAAATCATCTATAATAATTCGAATTGAGTAGTCTTTTAAAGGTATTGATTTTATGTAATTTTCAAATTTTTTGTTTGTTTGGTCGATATCAACTGTTCTAAGTCGCAATTTTAATTTGTAGCGATAATAAATTTCGCTTATAATTAAGCGTTTTAAAAGTATTACATATTTATAGTATTTTCTATGATTTTCAAAAAATAAATCTAAATAATTTGTGGTTTCCATATCCGATTTATCCTTTCAAAATAATTTTAACATATAATTTTATGGTTGTCAATACTAATTATTTTTATTGGATGATGGATAAAAAACTATTATTTAGAAAACTTTCGAAATGTTTTGACATATTTTTTTCTTTTTGTTATCATATATTCGTATATAAAATGCTATATTTTGTGAGGTATGAAAATGAAAGTTGTTGTTGATGCTTTTGGTGGCGATAATGCTCCGCTTGAAGTTGTGGAAGGAGCGATTCTTGCCATTAAAGAAAATAAAGATTTGACTGTTGTTTTATGTGGTGATGAAAACAAAATTAATGAAATTTTGAATGGTAGAAAGGAAAGAATTGAAATCGTTCATGCAAGTGAAGTTATCACAAATGATGATGCTCCAACTGTCGCTATTCGTCAAAAGAAAGATTCCTCGTTGGTGAAAGCTTTTGACTTATTAAAAGAGGATGAAAGCGTGATAGGCCTTGTTTCTGCAGGTAGCACTGGAGCAATTCTCTCTGGTGCAATTATGAAAATTGGCAGAATAAAGGGTATTTCTCGTCCTGCTCTTGCTCCTATTCTTCCAACAAAAAAGGGAACGGATGTTATCATTATAGATAGTGGTGCAAATGTCGACTGCAAACCGATAAATCTTCTCCATTTTGCTATTATGGGCAGTGCCTACTATTCTATTGTTGAAAATGTGGAAAGTCCCAAAGTAGCTCTTCTTAATAACGGCAGTGAAGAACACAAAGGTAATGAGCTTGTTAAAGAAACTTATCCTCTTATGAAAAAGTTGCCAGTTAATTTTGTGGGAAATTGTGAAGGTAAAGAGGTTATGTCTGGCGACATTGATGTTATTGTCACAGATGGTTTTGCTGGCAATGTGCTTTTGAAAGGTGTGGAAGGAACTGCTAGTGCCATACTTTCTGTTTTAAAAAAGGAAATTAAGAGCCGACCAATGTCTATGATAGGTGCTTTATTTATGAAAAAAACTTTTAAAGCCTTGAAAGTAAAACTTGATGCAAACAAGCACGGTGGAGCACCATTTCTTGGTTGCAAAAAATTGGTAGTTAAAAATCATGGCTCTTGTGGGCGTGATAATATTTGTGCATCAATTATGCAAGTTGTTAAACTTTATGAAAACAACCTTATTGAAAAAATCGAGAATAAACTTAGTGAAATGACAGAAAAAATAGAGGTCAACGATGATTGATGACAAACTTGGCATAAAATTTAAAGATAGAAAATTAATCAATTCTGCACTGACTCATCCTTCCAAATCTAAAAATAATTATCAAAGATTAGAGTTTTTGGGAGATAGTATTTTAGATTTTTTAGTAGGAGAATTTTTATACAAAAATTGCGACAAAAATGAGGGCGAATTAACTGTTTTGAGGGCTCACTTTGTTTCAGAAGAATATCTTGCAGAGTGTTTTGATAAATTAAACCTTGAAAATGAACTATTTTTAGGAAAAAGCCTACAAAACAAGGTTACTAGAGCAATTAAAGGTGATGTCTTTGAAGCGATTATTGCAGTGATTTATTTAGAGCAAGGGTTGGATTTTGCTGGGCAATTTATTGTTGAAAATTTGCAACTTGAATCTTTTGAAAGTGTGGAAGATACAAATTATAAGTCTCAACTTCAAGAGCTTGTGCAAGCAAATTTTAAATGCACAATGAAATATGACACAGAAAAAGAAGGGGAGGTTTTTGTAGCAAAGTTTTATATGGATGAAGATTTTATTGCCACAGGGTATGGAAAAGATAAATTATCTGCAGAACAAAACTGTGCATATGTTGCATTGAATAAATTGTTTACTGAAGAATAAAGAAGGCTTTTGCTTTCTTTTTTATTTGGTGTGGTGGGCTTGAAAGTGTGTGGCGACAGCCACACTGTGCCTTTCGGCACAAAAATTTTGCAAATTTTTTGCAAAATTTTGCTTTCAAGCCCGTATTTGTTTTTTTATTTTTTCAATTTATGATAAAATGAATATGTTAAAATAACAAATTTAGAACATAGGTGAAAAAATATGTATTTCAAAAAAATTGAGATGATAGGGTTTAAATCATTTGCAGATAAGACCACCATTGAATTTAATGGCGGATTTACTGCTATTGTTGGACCTAATGGTTGTGGTAAAAGTAATGTATCTGATGCTATACGTTGGGTGCTTGGAGAACAAAGCGCGAAATCGCTTCGTGGTGACAATATGCAAGACGTTATTTTCAAAGGGACAGAAAAAAGACGTAGTCTGTCATATTGCGAAGTGACTTTAACTTTTGATAACACAGACCGTTTTTTTGATATTGCCTATGATGAACTATCCATTACAAGAAAACTTTATCGTTCAGGTGAAAGTGAATATCAAATAAACAAGAACACTTGTCGTTTAAAAGATATAACCGACTTGTTGTTTGATAGTGGTATTGGTAAAAATGGATATTCTGTTATTGGACAAGGCAAAGTCAGTGAAATTGTGGACGAAAAACCAGAAGAACGCCGTGCCATGTTTGAAGAGGCTGCTGGTATTGCTAAATTTAAAAGTAGAAAAGACGAAGCTGAGCGAAAACTTGAAAGAACAAGAGATAATCTAGTTAGAATTGATGATATTATTGCCGAAATTGAAAGGCAAATGGGACCTTTAAAAAAGCAGGCTGAAGATGCTAAGAAATATTTGGAATACAAAGGTCAACTAAAAGATTTGGAAGTCAATGCTTATGTTTATCAATATGAAAATGCTCACAATGTTAAAGCAGAAATAAATAATCGTATGAAAGCTCTTTCTGAGGAACTTGCACTTAGACAACAAGAACTTGATGAAACAACACAAAAGTATGATGCAGAACTTCAAAAACTCTCCACTTTTGACAAGGAAATATCTCGCCTCAATGACGAATTATTGCGAGTTACTGTTGAACTTGAAAAACAAGAAGGCGAAGTCAAAGTTATCCGTGAAAAAATAAATTACACACAAAGAGAAAATGATAGACTTCATTTAGATTTATCAAATGCACAAACGATTTTAGAAAATGCTGAAGAAGCTCGTGAGGAAAAAAATAGTGAACTTGCCGAACTCAATTCGAGGTTGGAGACTTTAAAGAAAACATATGCAGGACTTTCAAATAAGCATCTAGAAATTGTCGATGAGATGACATTAAGCGAAAATGAAGCTGGACTCTCTCAACAAAAATTTATTGACACATTGGGTTCACTTTCGGATGTAAAGAGTAATGCCTCACGTTATGAAGCAGAAAGAAACATCTTAGAGCAGAATCTCGAAAATTTGGAGAAAAATTTAAATGAGGCAATTTCTAAGATAAATACTTTGAAAAAACTTGAAATTGACATAAAAAATAATGTTGATTCTTTGACAAAAGCTTACAATGAAACAAAAGAAGATTGTGCAGATATATCAGGCAAAAATTTTGTTTCTTCAAAAAGATTACGAGAACTTGAAACAGAAAAAGCGAATTTAAGCACTCAAATCAAAGTCTATGAGAATAGACGCAAACTTTTGACGGAAATGCAAGCTGAATTTGAAGGTTATGCTTATAGCGTTAAGAAAATTCTTAAAGAGAGTGAAAGAAATTCCGCTCTTTCTTCCAAAATGGTGGGCGTGCTTGCATCTCTTATTAAAGTTCCTGCGAAATTTGAAACAGCGGTGGAAGTTGCTCTTGGTAATGCCGTTCAAAACATTGTCACTTTCAATGAAAGCGGAGCAAAAGACCTAATTGAATATTTAAAGGAAAACAAGTTTGGCCGTGCAACATTTCTTCCTATTTCATCAATGAAAAGACGTGATTTGGATGAAAGAATGGTGCAAGGTAAGGCAGGTGTTTTTGGAATTGCCAGCAAACTTATTGAATATGATAGACAAATAGATAATGTAATAAGCAACTTGCTCGGTGCAACGGTTATAGTAGACACTTTAGCCACTGCAGTAAATCTTGCAAAAGATAATCGTTATTCGTTTAGAATTGTCACACTTGAAGGGGATGTTGTCAGCACTCAAGGCTCTCTCACTGGTGGAAGTAAGAAGAGCGAGGCGGTAAATCTTATTTCTCGTCAAAGAGAAATTGAAACACTAGCAACTGAGATAGCCAAACTTCAAAAAACTGAACAAGATGTGACACTAGAAATAGAGAAACTTAGAAGCGATACAAGCGAATTTTCAAAGAAAGAAACAGAACTCAATGCTAAGAAAGGCGACTTGGAAGTTCAACTTGCGAAAGAGCAAGAGAAACTTGATGCTTGTCAAAAAGACTTAGAAGAAGCAGAAGAAGAACACAAAGTATATGATATGGAAAAGACTTCTGTTTCAAACAAAATCAAACTTATTGATAGTGAACTTTCAGAGATTAACCTTGTTCAGAATGCACTAAGTGGCAATAAAGAAGACGCTGACCTTCTTATTAAGCAAAAACAAGAAAAATCTAATAAGCTTCGTCAAGAGCGAGATGAACTTGTCGCTCAAATGACAACCATAAAAGTAGAAATTGCTTCTTGTGAAGAAAAAGTTAAAAATACAAGTGATGAGCTTGATAGATTAATTTTAGAAATTGACAAACAAACCAATAATTCAGTCACTTTAAAGAAATCTATTGAAGATAACGAAAACTTCATTTCACAAGCAGAGGAAATGATCAAAGTTCAAATTGAAAATGCTGGACCTTCGACTGCAAAAGATAACATGAATAATATTCGCGCAAAACGTGAAAAATTGGAAAACGAGAGAGGAGATATATCTTCTACTCTTAAAAAGTTTGATGAACAAAAAACTCAGATACTCGAGAGCATTTCTATTGTAAATGACAAAAAATATCGTGAAGAAATGAATCTGTCTAAAGTTGACAGTGAACTTGAGGCAATGCAGGAGCGAATTTACGAAGAATATAGCTTAACATACTCCACTTGTCTTGAACATAGACGTCCAGATTTCAATTTTAAAGAGGCATCAATTGAAATAAACAGGTTGAAAAAGGAGATTTCTGCACTTGGATACGTCAATGTGCATGCTATTGAAGATGTATCAACACTTTTAGATAGATATAATGATATGTCCACGCAGTCTGCTGACCTCAAAAAAGCGGAAGAAGACTTGGTTAAAATTATTAAAGACTTATCAAGTGAAATGCTTACAAAATTTAATGAAGAATTTGAAAAAATCAATTCAAGTTTCAAAGTTGTTTTCCGTGAATTGTTTGGTGGCGGAAATGCCAAATTGGAACTTACCGAAAGTGAAGATCCACTTCTTGCAGGCGTGGAAATTATGGTTCAGCTTCCAGGTAAAGCACCAAACAAACTATCATTATTAAGTGGTGGAGAAAAGACTTTGACAGCTATTGCTTTGTTGTTCTCAATTTTAAGACTTAAACCTCTTCCATTCTCACTTCTTGACGAAATTGAGGCGGCACTCGACGATGCAAACATTGAAAGATTTGCTTTATATCTTAAGAAACTTTCAGAAACCACACAGTTCATTGTAATAACTCACAGAAAGCCAACAATGGAACTTGCGGACAGCCTATATGGTGTGACCATGGAAGAAAAAGGTGTTTCAAAAATTGTTTCTGTTAAACTTGCTGATGCTATTAAGCAAGCTGAACAAGGAAATTAAAGGAGTAATTAATGGGCTTATTCAAAAAAATAGGACAGGCGCTAAAGAAGACTAAAGAGGCTATATCTCGTAAACTTGATGAACTTTTAAGTCATGGAGAACTCAATGACGAATTTTTTGATGACCTTACTGATATATTAATTTCTTGTGATGTTGGTGTTCGCTCGTCCATGGAAATTGTCGACGAACTTCGGGAGGAGTGTCACAAAAGAAAAGTGCGAACAGGCGATAAAGTTAAAGAAGTCTTAAAGGAAATTTTGAAAAAATATTTTGAAGATGCTCCTAAAATTGAAATAGAATATCCAGCCATTATCACTATTGTAGGTGTTAATGGGGTTGGGAAAACGACAACTATAGGGAAATTATCTCAATATTTCAAAAATTTGAAAAAAGATGTAACATTAGTTGCAGGTGACACTTTTCGTGCGGCGGCCTCTTCACAATTAACCGAATGGGCGGAGAGAACAAAAACTCGAATTATAAAACACGCAGAAGGTGCAGATGCGGCTGCAGTTGTATTTGACGGTATAACAAGTGCTAAGGCTAAGAAAACTGATGTTTTAATTGTGGACACGGCGGGTCGACTTCATACAAAAACTAATTTAATGGAAGAACTTAAGAAAATAAATAAAATTATAAGTCGAGAATATGAAGAGGCACATAAATACACTTTTATAGTTCTTGATTCGACGACCGGTCAAAATGCACTTTCTCAAATCAAAGCCTTTGATGAATTTGTGGAAATTGATGGAATCATTTTAACAAAACTCGATGGAACAGCAAAAGGCGGAGTTATCATTGCCATTGAAAAAGAATATAAACTGCCTGTTGTTTTTGTTGGAACAGGAGAAGGAGTAGGCGATCTTCAGCCATTTAATGCCGATGAGTTTGTGGAAGAATTATTTTAGGATACATTTATAATATCGTCTTAATTTTCTAAATCTATTGCATAACACTTAGCATATTACACCATATATTGTGTAGTATGCTTTTATTTTTTGTTTTTATATTTTAAAACACAAGTTAAAATTGAAGAAACATTCTTCCTTTTATTAAAACAAAAAAAGTTGGTCAAGCAAAATTCGACAGAATTCAACATATAAATCTCAAAAAGGGGTTTTTATGATTTTTGAGAGTTTTGTTTATTTTTTCAGCAGGATAAATCTTTTTACAAATTACATTAACACTGTTCAGGGGTTTCCAAAACCTCTTACCATTGAGGAGGAAAAAGTAGAATTTGAAAAGATGAAAAAAGGCGACCAAAAGGCAAGAGAAAAACTTATCAGTCATAATTTAAGGTTGGTTGCTCATGTTGTAAAAAAATATACCAATTCTCTTGAAGTTGATGACCTCTTATCTGTTGGAACTATTGGTCTTATAAAAGCTATTGACACATTCAATTATGATAAGAATGTTCAACTTTCCACTTATGCTGCAAGGTGCATCAATAATGAGATTTTGATGCTCATTCGTGCCAATAAAAAACACAAAAATGTGGTGTCAATTAATAGTCTGACTTCTTCCAATGAAGAAGATAATGATTTAGAACTTAAGGATGTTTTAGCTTCTGATGAAGATGAATTGTTTATTCAAGTGGATAATAATTTAACCATGCAGAAAATAAAAAAAATTATTGAATTGAAACTAGATAAACGTGAAAGAGAGATTATCATCTTAAGATACGGTTTAAACAATAAAAAGGCTTTGACGCAGAAAGAGGTGGCAGATAAACTTGGAATTTCTCGTTCATATATTTCCAGAATTGAAAATAAAGCATTAAGTGTTATTAAGCAAAATTTTGAACAAGACATCTAAAAAAGAATTTTTCGCTTAAAAAATTTAAAAAAATTAAAATTTTTTATCAAAAATACTTGACAAGATTTTTGTTCTAAATTTAATATATTTATATATGAAATAATATCTAAAGGGCATAAAATGGACAAAATTAAGTTCTATGAATTCGTAAACAAGCTAATAATTCCTCTTTTTACCGGCTCATATATTGCTGGAGAGACGGAATCTTCGTCAAGAGATTTGGAAGTTGCTCTTGGCAAGGGGAATTCTGTCCTTTTGAAACCTGTTAAAACCGATGAATATCGTATTATTTTAAAGCGTGGACAGCCTTTTAAATCGTTTGAAGTTAATCTTATTCGTGCAATTTTGGAAGAAATGGTTGAACTTAACAATTTAGATGGCCAAAATCCAATTTATTTACAAAAATTGCAAGATTTTATTATTGAAAAAGCTCTTATAGAAAGCATCACTGATAATGCTACCGACACAATTATTGGAATAATTTCTTGCTTAGAGAGATGGTCAGCAAGAACCTATGAAGGTAGCAATGTTACAATGGGGATTTTTGTCAACTTAACTTCTTCGCCAGAAAATGAAGATGCCGTTTTATATAGTGATATTGTGGAGCATGATTTCTTTGCAAGGCTAACAGATGGCATATCTTCTTTTATTGAATTTGACAGAAGAGGGCATTTAATGAGTTATGTAAACTTGAAAAAGACAAAAAGTGCGCCAACAGTTTCGCCATTTATGTATGACAGAGTGGCAAGAAGTTGTAACGATAAAAGAGTGGGAATCGTTTTGACATTTACAGGCGACATTTTGATTTTTTATGCACGACAACTTATGTTTGCAAAGAGAAATGGTAAATGGTGTGTTTACTCTCATGATGAGGTTATACGTTTACTATATAACAATGTTTCTTACACGACCAAAGAGATCAGAAGAGCAATTTATAACACGGCTCTTGACTGTTCTTTTGATTATAAAGGCGCTTGTATTGTTTATCTAAATAAGGATAAAACAAAAGAGGCTCTTAAACATATTGACGGTGCCGATATTCTTTCGGAAGAACATTTTGAAATTAAGAAAGAAATAGAATTTGAAGAAGCGGAAAAACTTTATAACTTGCAATATGCCAAAAGAATTAAAGATGATTATGACTGCTCCTATGAGGAATTCCTAGAGCGAAATAATTGCATTAAAACGAAAGCGATTTCAAAGATTATTTCTGGAAGAAAATTCCATGAGCTTGATAGAACTTTGCTCGCTGAGCTTGTGGCAATAGACGGAGCTATTGTTGTAGACTACGATGGAACAATCATTGCGGCTGGTGCGATAATAAAAATTGAAGCTGGAAGTCTCGGCGGAGGTAGGCTTGCTGCAACTAAGAGTATGGCTAAATATGGTGTGGCAATTAAAGTTTCTCAAGACGGAATTATGCAGGGCTTTTCTGCCGATAAACATGGAAAAGTTAAACAAATATTTAATGTTGGCTAAAAGTTTGCTATATTTATCAAAAGTATTTTTACTTTTAAATTTGAATTGTTACAAAAAATTAAAATTAAGGAAAAGAAATTTTTCCTTTTTTATATTGATTTATCTATGAAAAAATGCTATAATATAAGTGTCAGCCAAACAAATGGTCGCTGTATGCTTATAATGAGCACAGAGAGGAAAGTCCGAGCATCAAAAGAACGGAGTGCAAGTTAACGACTTGTGGAGGCGACTCTAAGGATAGTGCAACAGAAATAGACTGCTAGAAATAGCGATGGTGGAAAGGTAGGGTAAGAGCCTACCGAGAACTTGGTGACAAGTTCTGCTCTGTAAACCCCACTCGATGCAAGGTTAAGTTTAGGTGATAGTGTTCTTTCTGGCCTAACAAAAATACCGCTTGAAGTTGCTGGTGACAGCAACTCTAGATAGATGACCATTTGAAACAGAACTCGGCTTACAGTTTGACTGATAACTATGAAGATAGGATTTCCTATCTTTTTTATTTTTTGTTTAATTTTAATAAAATTTGCAATAATTCATTTATGAAAAAAGATGAAATAGAAAAACTAAAAAACTTAATTTTAAATCGTGTGAGATTTCATGCTCCAGTTGTTTTCGATGATGAAATTGATAAGACAATTTTGTTTAATTATGGAATTGACACAAAATTTCCTATTTTTAAATACGATAGAAATTTAGATAAATCAATTATCAAAGCTTTTACTAGAGCGAGCGAAGAAGAAAATTTCAATTTGCTTGTTCCTATTGAAAATATTGATAAAAAACAGGAAAAACAATTAAAAAAGATTAAAAATTGTGTTTTTTTCAGTGAAAATTCTAATTTTCGTTTACTTACAATGATAAATAAACTCAATATCAACTATAATTCTGCTTCAAATTACGATTTAAAATTTAAAGATAAGTTTGTCATGTTAAATGATGAGATTATAAATCCTAAATATGAAGATTTTGCACTTGTTTCAGAAGGAAATTATGGAATAAATTATGATTACAAAGAGTTTATGCTTAATGGAAATAATATTTATCTTAATTTAAAAAATAAAGAAAATTTATCAAAAAAGGTGAAAATTTCTTTAAATTTACCATTAAAAAGGGGATTTTATCATTTTAAAAAGCAAAATGGATACCTTAAAATTGTAAATTTAATAAGTCGAGAGACTTTTTATTTTAGCTATGTTTGCAAAAATGCAAAGTTTAGCTTTTCCGCCGTTGATGGCTTAGAAAACTCTTCTTATGCAACTATTTATTTACATTTATCGTTTACAATAAAACCTAATGAAGAAAAATTTTTCTTTTTTCAACTATCAAATAAAAAATGTCCTCTTAAAACAAAAAAGGACATTGATAAATTTTTTAATCTTTCTAAAAACAAAATTTATGAGATTTTTGATTTGCGTGTTAAAACTAAAAATCAAAAGTTTGACCAATTTTTTAATAATGAACTTCCAAAAAAAATTTGGCTTAACTGGTTAATTAATGTGAAAAATGATGAACTTATAGAAAAATATATGACATTGAGGCGACTTTTCGTTAAGGGGAAAGAAAAAATCAACTTTCAACCATTTAAACAAATTGGGTTGAAAGAACTTGGAATTTTTAACGGAGAATATTATAAAAAAATTCTTATTTCATTCGGGAGAGAAAGATATTTGCAAGTTGGACAAACCAAGTTTACCAACATTGCGGACGTGACTAGATTCAGCCTTGCTAAAAGAGAGCCAATTTTCCTCTCTTTTGATATATAAAAAATTTAATTTGTGCCTAAAATGTGCCTAAATATTTGAATACGTAATATATAGTATATAAAAAGAAAAATATACCACTAAATGAGTGGTGGAAAGGGAAAGATTCTCCACATTATAAAGGAGTAAAAATGTAGCATTATTTCAAAAACAAAATTTAAACAAATAATGGAGTCTTTGATATTACAATAAACATTAAAGATAAGGGGATGCATCAATATGTTTATGAAGTGGTTTTCAAACTAATAAAAAACCTGAGAACACTTAAGCACGAAGCCCTTTTTCTCAGATTTTACACTAATATTATACGCTATAAAATCAAAAAAATCAATTTTTCTTGGAACAAAATTTCATCCAAAATAAGTCACGGCAAAATCGCCAACGTATGTGCGATTTTCGTTTGGCCGTGAGTGGCGAAAACAAATGTAAGCGCGTAGTTTTTCGCTTAAAAAAAGCGAAAACAAGCAAAAATGCCGTTTTCGCCACTTGGTGGGAAGGGATGGATTCGAACCATCGAAGACATAGTCGACGGATTTACAGTCCGTTGCATTTGGCCGCTCTGCAACCTTCCCAAACTGGAGCTGGCGAAAGGAATCGAACCTTCAACCTGCTGATTACAAGTCAGCTGCTCTACCATTGAGCCACGCCAGCACACGCTCAAAACTAAAACTCATCGTTTTGAAGTTTCTAGCAAAACTTCTTTCACTAATCGTTTTGTTTTTCGCTTTTCCCAAAAAATGACAAGCATTTTTCGGGAGCCTTCTGAGATAAAATTACCTTTGCGAAATTTTATTAAAATTGGCAAGCAATTTTAAAAGTTTTATAAAAGAAAATCTCTTGTGTCTTAACTATGTTAAGGTTATAGATTTTCTTTTGCATACATTGTATGCTGGTGCCCTAAGGTGGAATCGAA
>CALVMX010000010.1 GCA_944349415.1 uncultured Clostridia bacterium | reverse complement strand
TAGTTTATATTATCGGAAGCCGAACTTGCTTGCAAGGGTGAGGCTGATGGTTATACATACTAAGTGATGAGTGTGCGTTAACACACAAATTCGATAGAATTTATTAAAATTTTATGTTAATAAAATTTTAACATCACATAGTTTATACTACAAATACAAAGTGAACGATTACAATATAAGGAATCATTTTCTTAATATTAAAACAATAAAACTTACAAATAAAATTTCAATAATATACTTAAATATGCATTACTATACTTATTAAATATATTTAAGATTTCTAAAAGTTTAAAAGATAATATTAACAAGAAAAAGATTCAACATAATAGAAGTAAAGCAAAAATAATAAGATAAAACAATTAGAATATAAAAAAGAGGTATTATGCAAATTTTTTGCGTAATACCACAATATTTTGTTAGTTTTAGTTGCATAATACCCTATATTTAGCTTATCTATTCGCAAAACCTGTCTTTTGCGAATAGATATAAGTATTCTTTTTTATAAAAATTTTATATTAAAGTCACCTTAAATTTATTAATTTTAGCTTATAAAACCTATTAATTTTCCATGTTAAAGATCTAATTTCCTACCCCAAAATTTTCATTAAGAGGTATTTTATAACCTCTCCCAAAATTTTTAACCATTAATTATTTTTTTGTTTTGTTAAGCCTAGATACTCATCTAACTCTTGAGAAAAAGAATAATATCTTGTGTATGTTTCATTGTCAAAATTATAATAATTTGCTCCAACTTCCTTAACTAGCAAATCCCCCGGCATAAAATCCCATTTTGTGTCTGCTGGCTCAACTAAAAAATCTATCGTGCCATTTGCTAACATGGAAAAAACAATTCCTGATGAATCTATACTAAAGAATTTAGGAGTTTCATAGTCTCCTTTTTCTTGCAAGTTATATAATTTCTTATACTTTTCTCTAATTTCTTCAGTCCATCTCGAAGGAATATTGTTAAAATCAACAAAGCAATTTTTCATTGGAACATTACAATTTCTATGAAGTCTTTTCCCGTTTAGATATGCCCCAAATCCATTCATAGCAATATACATTTCGTTAAATCTAGGAAGATAAATTATTGAAAATTGTGTTTTTCCTTTATCATAAAAAGCAACCTGAATATTATAAAGAGCAGAGTTTCTAACAAAAAATGAGGTTCCGTCAATTGGATCTATCACCCATGTTCTATCACCTAGTGGTGTTGACATATGTGTTTCTTCAGTTAGAAAATTTGTATCATGAAATTTTCTTCGTAACTTAGATATGACAAATTTTTCGATGTTTAAATCTATGTTTGTTACGAAACTTTTATCCTGTTTAACGCTAATCAATTTTTGCTTATTTAAAATGCATTTTTTATATGCCTTTTTTAAAAGAATTTTAACAAAGTTTAATTCCTTACGATATCTAAATTTTTCAGTATTTTCCATAAATTTTATCCAATTTAATATAGTTAGATTTTATGCTACAAACATAGCCATAATAAATAATCCAGCCACACCAAAAGCAAATATAATTTTACAGATATTAATTGTTTTATCTTTTATAGTTTTTTTATTGAATTGTTTTTTATAATAAGCAATATTCTTTTCAAAATCTTCACTTGTCACACCATCGGAATTGATAATTTCAGCCTTGTAATAATTAAAATCATCTTCAAGTTCCGCCTTAAATGATGTGCAGTAATAATAAATCAAGTGCCCCGCCCAAGCAAGTGCAAGTAAGGTTAAAAGTGAAAGCGTGAAATAACTAAATCCGCCCCATGCTTGAATAAGAAGAGCGAATATAATACTTAAAACAATTAAAACCGCACTGATAATGTAAATTATATTTCCTTTCATATTTTTCCTTTTAAAATGTGTCACTCAATGTTTATTTTTTATTATATTAATGTGCTAATATTGAAAGATTTTATTAAATTTTGGCATCTAAAATTAGTTATATAGTTTAAACAACTGCAAAAATATAGAAAATGATTAAAATTACAGATGCCGCGATCCAACCGACAAGCCACCATATATTTCCACGTTTTCGCGTAAAGTAGAAACCAAGCCAAATACAAACAAGATATGCCAAAACTTCGCTTATGCCCTGCATATATTCCACTATTTCAGGATTTGCGTTATCTTTAAAGATAAGTCGTAAAATCATAACAATGGCAATTAAAATAACAGCAAAATACGCAAAACATTGAAGTATTCTATTTGGTCCCCACTTAATCACTTTTTGAGTAGGTTGAGTATTTTCAGTTGTTTCTTTTCCTTTGTCTTTGTCACCTTTCTTTTTTCTTTTAAACAAAGATTTTTTTTCTTCTTTTGTATCCTCTAGCTCTGTATTTTCAATAGCTTCTGAAGAATTAGTTTCTTCGTCAGAACTATCATTTAAAATTTCGCTAGCATCAATTTTCTCTTCGGTAGGTTTTGATTTGACGATAATTTCTTCGTCTTTTTTCTTTTTATTAAACATAAATCACCTCACCTTTCTTTATATGAAAATTACCATAAAAATTTTATTTTGCAGTTTCAACAAAACGGCTTTCTCTTATGACATTAACTTTTATTTGTCCTGGATATTGCATTTCATTTTCAATTTTTGTAGCAATATCTTTTGCCATAAACATTGCCTGGTCATCAGAAATTTGTTCAGGTTTAACAATAATTCTAACTTCTCTGCCCGCTTGAACAGCAAATGATTTTTCCACGCCTTCAAACGAGTTTGCAATTTCTTCAAGTTGTTGAAGTCGTTTGATATAGTTTTCAAAACTATCGCGTCTAGCACCAGGTCTTGAAGAAGAAATGGCATCTGCAACTTGCACTATAACAGCCTCTATTGTCTTAAATTCCACATTAAAGTGATGTGCTTCGATGCAGTGAACAACTTCTTCGTTTTCGCCATACTTTCTTGCAAGGTCAACACCGATTTGAACGTGAGTTCCTTCAAGTTCGTGGTCAAGAGCCTTACCAATATCGTGCAACAAGCCCCCACGTTTAGCAATTTTGACATTAGCACCCATTTCTGCAGCAAGAAGTCCAGCAATAATTGAAGTTTCGATAGAATGTTTCAAAACGTTTTGTCCGTAACTTGTTCTATATTTAAGTCGTCCTAAAATTTTCACAAGTTCAACATTCATATTGAAAATGCCGGTTTCGTTGCAGGCATCATCTCCCGCTTGACGAATTGTCTTATCAACATCGCGTTGCATTTTCTCAACGATTTCTTCAATTCTTGTTGGATGAATTCTTCCATCAGAGATAAGTTTTTCAAGCGAAAGTCTTGCAACTTCCCTTCTTATTGGGTCAAAACCAGAAATTGTGATGCTTTCTGGTGTGTCATCAACAATAAGTTCCACACCTGTTGCAGCTTCAATAGCACGAATATTTCTTCCTTCTCGGCCGATAATTCTACCTTTCATTTCGTCAGTTGGAAGTGTGACAACAGAAACAGTCATTTCACTTGTGGTCTCTGTCGCGCATCTTTGAAGTGCTTGTCCGATAATCTCGCGAGCTTTCTTTTCGCCATCTTCTCTTGCTTCATCTTCAATTTGTTTAACAAGTATAGCGGCCTCTTTTTGTGCTTGATTTTTCATTTTTGTAACAAGCATATCAACCGCTTCTTGTTTGTTCATTTTAGCAACTTTTTCAATTTCTTGGAGTTGTTGCTCTTTAAGACTTTCCACTTCTTCTTTAGACTTATTTAAAGCCTCTTTCATTGAAGAGATTTCTTTCTTTTCATCTTCGAGTTGTTCAGTTCGTTTATCAATTGAAAGTTCTTTCTTTTCAATAAACTCTTCTCTTTGATTTAATCTTTCTTCTTGTTTTGTTAGTTCTTGACGTCTTTCTCTTATTTCAACATCAAGAGCCTCTTTTAATTTTTGTCCTTGTTCTTTAGTTTCAAGCATAGCTTCTTTTTTGATTGTTTTAGCCTCAGCGTAAGCGTCTTCAATAATTTTTACCGCATTAGTCTTACTTTTTTGCATTTTTTTAAGTTGGATAACACGTATAACAATTGCACCAATGACAAGTCCAATAAGAAAACATGCCACAGAAACAATAGACGCAACAAGAGGCGTAACATCTAATAAAATAGCATCCATTTATTCTACCCCTTTTAAAGTGATATGTTAAATTTTAGAAAAATCTAAAATAAAAATCCACTACACTTATATTTTAAACTTTTAAGAGCATTTTGTCAAATAAATTGCTAGCATTTAGATAGAAATATAAAATAAAAGCTTATTGTAATTAAAACAATAAACTTTTAATAAAATAATAAATTCAACAAAAATTATAACAATTTTAATATATCTGGAAATTCTTTAAACCCCGCTTTTTCATTGAAATGTCCCGCATTTTTGTAAACTAATGTTTTTGCTTTTATAGACTTTGCAAAATCTTCAAGAGCATTAAGACTTATATATGGGTCATCAGAACTATAAATACATATCCTTTCATCGCATAAATCAATAAAATTGCCGATATTATCTATAAACATAGATTTGTTAAGTTTATCAAATTCTTCTAAGGAAAAATAATTATTGCAACCACTTACAAAAATACTCTTTTTAATTTTGAAATTATTTTTTATACAATATTTTGCTAAGAAAACACTGCCAATAGAATGACAAATAAAAACACTTTCATTACTAATTTTATCTTTTACCTTATCTAAAACAGCAGACCAACTTTCAAAACTCTGCCCTTCAGGTGTAGGATAATTAAAATTAAAAACTTCAAATTCTTTTTCTTTAAGTTCATTTTCTAACCAAGGAAACCAATTTTCTTTGCTATGCCCAAATGTTCCATGAATAATAAAATAATTTTTCATAATACTTTATCTCTCCTATTTACCTTCAAGTTTTGCCATAACTTCTGCTCGGAATTCTGGAAAGTAGTCGCCGAGTATTGCCTTACGCGTGTTTTCAGCAAGTCGGATGAGAAATCTTAGGTTGTGAATCGATAATAATTCCGCACCAAGCATTTCGCCGGCATTTATAAGATGACGAATATAAGCACGAGAAAAGTGTTTGCAAGCATAACAGTCGCAGTCATCTTCAATTGGTCTAAAATCTTCTTTAAAAGTGGAGTTTTTGATTACTAATTTACCATTTTTGGAAAATGCCGTGCCATTTCTTGCAATACGCGTTGGAAGAACACAGTCCATCATATCAATTCCACGAGCATAGCCTTCAATAAGACAGTCAGGACTGCCAACACCCATAAGATAACGCGGAACATCAAAAGGAAGAATAGGCTGTAAAAAGTCCAGCATATCATACATAACTTCTTTTTCTTCTCCAACAGAAAGTCCACCAATAGCAATACCGCAGCGAACAAATGGTTTGCAGTCTTCCACGCACTTCGCTCTTAAATCTTTATACATATTCCCTTGCACAATTGGAAATAGGATATGTTCATTCTGATGATGAGCATTATAGCATTTTTCTAGCCATATTTTTGTGAGTTCTCTTGCCCTATCTGCTTCGTTATATGATGCTCCTGCTTCTGTGCATTGGTCAAGAGCCATATTTATGTCGCTGTCAAGTGCTTCTTGAATTTCCATACAAAGTTCTGGTGTCATCATAAACTTTTCGCCACTTAAATGTGAAGAAAATTCCACACCTTTTTCAGACACCTTTCTTAAATCAGAAAGAGAAAAAACTTGAAATCCACCACTATCGGTTAGAATTGGTTTTTCGTAGTTCATAAATTTGTGAAGTCCGCCAGCCTTTTTCACAATTTCGTGTCCTGGACGCAAAAAAAGATGATAGGTGTTTGATAAAATAATTTGAGCACCCATATCGTCTAAATCTTCTGGTCTAAGTCCTTTCACTGTAGCTTGAGTTCCAACAGGCATAAAAACAGGCGTTTTAATATCTCCGTGTGGAGTATGAAAAATCCCTGCTCTTGCCCCCGTTTTAGGACAAACCTTTTCAATTTCAAAACTAAAATATTTATCTTGCATAATTTTTATTCCTTATTTTTATTTTCAGTTATATAATCTCGATAATTTAATAAATAAACATTGCATCGCCAAAACTAAAGAAGCGATATTTGTCTTTAACTGCGTGATTATATATTTCAAGTGTTTTGTCAATATCTCCAATAAATGCTGAAACAAGCATAATGAGAGTGCTTTCTGGCAAGTGAAAATTTGTGATAAGTGCGTCCACCATTTTAAATTTATATGGTGGATAGATAAATATGTTTGTCTCTTTAGATACTGGCATAAGTTTCCCATTTTCGTCCACTGCACTTTCTAAAACACGCACTGAAGTTGTGCCAACTGCGATTATGCGCCTGCCTTCTTCTTTTGCTTTGTTAATTTTAACTGCCACTTCTTCTGTCAATTTTATATATTCAGAATGCATTTCGTGATTTAAAATATTATCTTCTTTAACAGGTCTGAAAGTTCCAAGTCCAATATGAAGCAACACCTCGCAAATTTCCACGCCTTTTGCTTTGATTTTTTCTAACAGTTCTTTTGTGAAATGTAAACCAGCAGTTGGTGCAGCACTCGAGCCATCATATTTTGCATAGACAGTCTGGTATCGTTCAGGATTTTTCAATTTTTCTTTAATGTATGGTGGAAGTGGAACAGTTCCAATTTCCATTAAATGCTCTTCAAAAGTTTTTGGAAGTTGATATTCAAATTTAACAACGCAAGAACCATAAGTGCCCTTTTCTAAAACTATGCATTTCAAATTCTCATTAAAAACAATTTCCGTTCTTTTGTCCAGCCTTTTAAAAGGTCTCGCAATAACTTCCCAAGTGGTCAAATCTTTGCGCTTTTGAAGAAGTATCTCAATTTTAGCACCAGTATTTTTAAAGCCAAAAAGTCTTGCTGGCAAAACTCTTGTGTTATTGATAACCAAAATGTCGCCCTTATGAAGATAATCAATGATATTATAAAAATGGCAGTCCGTCACTTTGTCATTTTTTCTATCATAACACAAAAGTTTGGAAGCATCGCGTGGCTCAATTGGTGTTTGTGCGATTTGCTCCACAGGTAAATCATAGTAATATGTGGATTTTAAAAGTTCTCGTCTAATTTCTTCTGGCATAATATTCTCCTATTTGTTTCCATTTGGTGCAGAGTATGGAATACCAAGATGATGATAAGCATTTTCCATAGCAACACGACCGCGTGGAGTTCTGGCAATGAAGCCAAGTTGAAGAAGATATGGCTCATAAACATCTTCAATAGTTCCAGCATCTTCGCCAATAGTGGCAGAGAGAGTATCAAGACCAACAGGACCACCACCAAATTTGTGAATAATACTGTCCAAAATCTTTCTATCAATAAAATCAAGCCCAAGTTCGTCAATTTCCATTTTAGAAAGTGCTTGGTCAGTTATTTTCTTATTTATCACACCACTTCCTAAAACTATAGCGTAATCACGAACACGTTTAAGAAGCCTGTTGGCAATACGTGGAGTTCCACGAGAACGACGAGCAATATCAAGAGAAGCATCTTCGTCAATTTCGATATTAAGAATGGAAGCCGAACGTTTTAAAATCACTTGCAATTCTTCTGGAGTATAAAGTTCAAGACGGCAAATAACTCCAAATCTATCACGAAGTGGACTTGTGAGCATACCAGCCTTTGTGGTTGCACCAATGAGTGTGAAAGGTTGAATTTTAAGTCGCATATTCTTTGCAGATGGCCCCTTTCCAACAATAAAATCAAGAGCAAAGTCTTCCATTGCAGGATACAAAATTTCTTCAACGGTTTTGTTAAGTCTATGAATTTCGTCAATGAACAAAACGTCATTTTTGTTTAAATTTGTCAATATAGCAGCAAGGTCAGCAGCGTGTTCAATGGCAGGGCCGGAAGTGATTTTAAGTTGAGAGCCAAGTTCTTTGGCGATGATGTGTGATAAGGTTGTTTTTCCAAGTCCTGGTGGGCCATATAAAAGAACGTGGTCAAGAGCGTCGTTTCTTGACTTTGCAGCCTTAATATAAACACCCAAACTTTCCTTAATCTTGTCCTGCCCAACATATTGGTCAAGTGATGTTGGACGCAGAGAAGTTTCAATTTCTGCATCTGTCCAATTCTTTGTGCTGGTTATAAATCTGTTATCTTCCATACCTTACCCCTTCAACATATTATACCATATATAGTGTATTATGCAATGCATATCACAATATATTTTGTTATCTGCCTAAATATTTCAAAACCTTCAAAATGATTTCTTCTGCTGTCGCATCATTAGATGCATTTGCTCTTGCAAGTTTGTATGCTTCATTCTTATTTACTCCTAAACTTATAAGAGTTTCAACTGCATCGTTAAGAGCACTTTCGTTGATATTTACAACTTCGTTATAGTTAAATAAGTCCGCTTCAATTCCCACTGCATTGACTTTATCTTTAAGTTCAAGACAAATTCTTTCTGCAGTTTTTCGCCCAAGCCCCTTAATTTTGGAAAGTAATGTGACATCTTCTCGCTTAATTGCCAAAATTAAATCGGAAATTTTCATTCCAGAAAGAATGCTAATTGCCATTTTAGGCCCTACCCCTGAAACAGTGATAATTTGCATAAAAATTTGTTTTTCTTCTTTTGTTGCAAAACCATACAAAGCCACCCCATCTTCTTTTACTTGAAGATATGTTAAAACTTTTGTGGTTTCATTTATATTTGGAAGTGCAACAAGAGTGTTGTTTGAAATTAAGAGTTCATACCCCACTCCGTTCACATCTAAAAGTAGATAATTTTCCAATTTTTCTTCAATTGTTCCAACTAAAAATCCTATCATATTTCCTTCCTTTCAGTTTGTAATTTCAATTTATAGTTTTATTTCTTTTATTATTAAAAAACTTCACTATTTATATTTTTATTTTAAGTTTTAGAAAACTTTTTAAAAAGTGCTAATAGCACCCACCCTACAACATGTTTTCATTTAAGTGTGGATTTATCTGACTATGACATAATGCAACAGCAAGTGCATCGGCAGCATCATCTGGTTTTGGAATTGAAGAAAGTCCTAAAACACTTTTTACCATATATTGCATTTGCCTTTTTTCTGCGTGTCCGTTTCCTGTGAGAGCCTGCTTAATTTGAATTGGTGTGTATTCAAAAATGCGTTCGCAATATTTTTGACTAGACAAAACAATAACTCCCCTTGCCTGTGCCACTTGAATAACTGTCTTTTGGTTCTTAAAATAGAAAAGTTCTTCGATGGCAACTTCGTCAGGACGATATGTTTCAAACAAAACACGGAGTGCTTCATCAATAGTTTGAAGTCTGACAGGCAAAGTGTCTTCTTTTGGTGTTTCAATAACACCATAATCCACCACTTTTATGTCATTTCCTGTGTCAATAATTCCATACCCCACAATTGCATAACCAGGGTCAATTCCTAAAATTCTCATACACTCCTAGTTTAGTTTATTTTGCAAAATTTGTCAAATAAAATGAGACATCGTCTCATTCTAAATTCAAATTTAATAAAAAATTAATTTTATTAATATTTTAATTTTTATAAAATATAAAAAAGAGCAAACTTTTATCTGTTGAGTTTACTCTTCTTCATTTGGGTTCACTAACACACCTGTATTCCAAAACTCGCCACATATAACTTTACCTTTTTTAAGTTCCTTATTTTGTATAAGTTTTGGGTCGATCAAAAGCTTTATATTAAGTTTTAAACAAATAATATCTATTGAATAATATTTGTTGTGTGTTATAGGATTTTCTAGAAGTGCAAAATCTTGAATTATGCCACTCAACCAACTTGTGCTTATATCTTTTTCAAAATTTGCAATATAACTTTCATCTGCCATTCTATTATAAATGTTGTTTTTATTAGATAAAGATATGTTGAAGTTTTCTGTCGCATTCATATCTTCGGCATCTTTTATTTCTTCAATATTATTTGCAAAACTTATGAGTTCAATTTCGCAAGATTCCTCATTATTCATACAAAAAATTTCTGCGTTAAAACAAGTTACCCAAAAAGGAATATCATCTTGATTATAAAAATTTAATACTGGAAATTCATTTCTTTCGTTTCTCTTGCAAGAATTTTTATGAACTTTTATTAATGATAAATTTTGATTTCTCTGTGTAACAAAAAAGTCATCAATTTTTTTGTTTTCTAAGTCACCTTTTACGAAAAATTTAAGATTATCAATTTTAGAAAGTTGCAAAGTTTTAGATGTTCCGTTTTGAATTTTCCAAATTTTTTTGTTCATTTTATAGTTAATGTCAAGCTTAGAAGATAAAACTAAATTAATGATTTTATTAACTTCACGTATACTTTTAACTTCAAACCCAATATCGCTATAGTGACTCACAAAAAACCTCACAATAGTAAATTAATTATTTTATTCTTCATCTGGAAGGTTGACATTGTGATAAACTTCTTGAACGTCGTCAAGGTCCTCAAGTGCATCAACCATTCTTTGGAATTTGCCAATTTGTTCTTCGTTTAAATCAACATAGGTGTCAGGAACAAGTTCAGTGTCACTAGAAACCACATTGTAGCCTTTTTCCTCTAGTGCTTCTTGCATTTCAGAATGTTTGTTTGGTTCGGTTATCACTTGAACACTGTCTTCATCTTCAAAAACATCAATGGCACCTTCATCAAGCGCATCCAACATTAAAGTGTCGATATCTTTAACATCAGTAACAATTACCACACCTTTACGATTAAATAGATAAGAAACGCAGTTTGTTGAGCCTAAACTTCCGCCGTGTTTGTCAAAAGCGTGACGAACGTCTCCTGCTGTTCGGTTTTTGTTATCTGTCAAGCATTCAACAATAACAGCAGAACCACCAACGCCATATCCTTCATAAGTGATTGCTTCATAGTTTACACCAGCAAGCTCCCCAGATGCCTTTTTGATGGAACGTTCAATGTTATCATTAGGCATATTGTTTTGCTTTGCCTTGGAAATTATATCACGAAGTTTAGCATTACTATTAGGGTCAGAACCACCAGTCTTTACTGCAACAGCAATTTCACGGCCAATTTTTGTGAAAATCTTTCCCCTTGCTGCATCAGATTTACCTTTTCTTGCTTGTATATTGTGCCATTTTGAATGTCCTGACATAAAATTACCTCCATAAAATTACATGCAAAAACTCAATTAGGAAAAGTCCTATAGGGATTTGCTTTTTTCAAGTTGTAAAAATCATTTACTTTTTTATTATAATACAAACATAGTGCCTTGTCCAAACGATTTTAATGCAAATTTAGAAATTATCTTTAGCAATTTCATACATAATAATCGAGCCACTTACTCCAGCATTTAAACTTTCAATTCCTTCTTTCATAGGAATTTTTACACTGGTATAGCATAGTTTAGAAATCACATCACTTAATCCTTGCCCTTCATTTCCTATGACAATTCCAACATTTCCATTTGGTTTGAAATGAAAAATGTTTTCGCCGTTCATATCACATTTGATAAGATTTAAAGCATTTTGTTTAGAAAATTCGACAAAGTCATTTCGTAACATAGAATAAACCTTAATTCCAAAAACTGCTCCGACAGACGAGCGGATAAGTTTGGAATTTGTCATACTAACTGAGTCCACCAAAAACACAGAGTCCATTCCTGTTGCTTTAGCAGTTCGAATAAGTGTTCCCACATTTCCAGGGTCTTGGAGTCCGTCCAAAACCAAAAAGTGATTTTCAGGCTTAACCACAACATCTTGATTGTAGTATGCAATGCATAATACTTTCTGTGGTGTTTTTGTGTCTGATAAGATTTCTATCGTCTTTTCGTCAACACGATAAACCCTGCAAGTTGTCTTGAATGGCAACTCATCTAAACTTGTTAAAATGTATTCAATTTTTAAGTTTTTATTATCTAAATTATCTTTAATTATTTTGACATTATCCAAAAAAAGCAAAGACTTATCTCGTTTTTGCTTTTTAAGGTTAGATATTAAACTTTTGGTCGCCCGTTCCATTAAGCCTTCTTTGCAGTTGCAACAAGTTCAGCGAACGCATTTGGTTCTCTGACTGCCATATCTGCAAGCACTTTTCTGTTTAAGTTGACATTTGCTTTCTTAAGACCAGCAATAAATCTTGAATAAGAAATATCGTTTTGTCTGCAAGCAGCATTGATTCTTGTAATCCAAAGAGCTCTGAAATCTCTTTTCTTTTGTTTTCTGCCAATATAAGCATATTGACCAGATTTCATAACTTGTTCTCTTGCAGTTCTGTAAAGTTTGCTTTTTGCTCCGAAGTAGCCTTTTGCAGATTTTAAAATCTTTCTACGCTTTTTAACTGCGTTTACGCCTCTTTTAATTCTCATACTTTCCCCCTATTACTTAGCAAGAAGTGTCTTAATGTTTTGTGCATTCTTTCCTGCAATATAAGACCCTTTACGAAGTTTTCTTTTGCGACTTTTACTTTTGTTTGTTAAGAAATGTCCTCTATTAGATTTTGCATACTTAACTTTTCCTGTTGCTGTGAGTGAGAAACGTTTTTTCACTCCACTGTGTGTTTTTTGCTTTGGCATAATCTTTCTCCTTTTATTTCGTCTTTTTTGGATTTATTACGACAACGACATTGCGTCCCATAATTTCAGGCTTTTTGTCAATTGAACCATATTCAGAAAGTGCTTCCACGAAATTGTTGACAACTTCAACAGCATTTTGAGAATATGCTTGTTCTCTTCCTCTCATACGAAGCGAAACTTTAACTTTGTCTCCGTCTTGCAAAATTTTTTGTGCACTTTTGAGCTTAAAGTTAATATGGTATTGGTCAATACGCATAGAGAGTTGAATTTCTTTAAGTTCCACAATTTTTTGATTTTTCTTGAGCTCTTTTTCCCTTTTAATGCTGTCAAACTTGAATTTACCATAATCCATAAGTTTGCAAACGGCAGGATTACCATTTCCGTTCATTAAAACAAGGTCAAGGCCTTCATTTTCGGCAACTTCTCTTGCCTTTTCAATTGGCATAACGCCAAGTTGTTCACCATTTTCGCCGATAAGACGAACTTCTTTTGCGGTGATTTGTTCATTGATTAACTGTTCCTTAAAAATTGTCGTAATCTCCTTTAAAAAAAATTTGGTAGAAATAAAAGTTCCACCAAAAAAATAATAAAATAAGTTTATTAAATTTTTGACCAAATCAGAAATATAATTCGACTGGTGAGAAGTGGACTTCTACTTTCATACGGCAAGATTATATCACACAAAACTTAATATGTCAACAATTTTTAACAAATTTTCAAAAGATTTTTGTTTTTTATAAAAACTTTTGAAAATTGTTTAGTTTTGCGTATATTTAGATTTTCTCTCTAAAATAAAGAAAATTTATTTTCCTTCTTTCTTCTTTTTTCTTTTAAGTTTTTTCTCTTGTCGCTTTTTTCTCATTCTATTAAAGAAACTTGCCTCTAAATAAACTCCCGTTACAATGGCTATTTGCTCGCAGTTTTGAAGAGCATAAGTTTTCATAATCGCCTTACAAAAAATGGTGATGCCGGCAATTAGAGAACTTACAAGGCAAGTTACAAGTAGATTTAAGTTGGCATCTTGAATATTCATATTTACCACCAAACTGACACCACCTGCACCACTTAATATTCCACAAATGTCGCCCACCACATCTCCGCCAAAGGAAGCAACCTTGTCCGCTCTTTCACATAGTTTGACAGCCATAACATAGCCATTTTCATTTTTATACTTATCTAGTTGTTCTTTATTTATTGAAGTGAAGGCCACAGCTATCATATCAAAAATTACACTCACAAAAACAAAAAAAACTATCACAAAGATAGAGAAAAAAGGCGAAAGAGAAGGTAGTAAACTTTGTGAAAACAAACTAAAAATGATAGAAAGTGAAATAGATAAAACAAAAACCTTAAAAGCCCACTTAGTTGAATTTTTATTCATAAGGTATTTTATTCAATAATGATTATTTTTATGAAATAATGCTGACTTTTAGCGAGAAGCGGGCGAAGAAAAATCTCGCAAACTTGCGAGATTTTGACTGCCTATAGGCAGTCAGCGAGAAAAAACTTTTTCTCGCTCTTCGCCCGCCAACCACTTAAAGTCCGCCATCACTTACAGTCGTATAAATTATCTCCCACTCCAACATTGACAACAAGAGGAACTCTAAAGGTCTTAACATTTTCCATACAGGACTTCACAATTTCTTTAACCTTTTCAAGTTCTTCTTTTTTCACATCAATGACAAGTTCGTCGTGAACTTGCAAAATAATATGACTTTCCATTCCTTTAAGTTCTCGGAAAGTTGCCACCATAGCAAGTTTAATAATATCCGATGCTGTGCCCTGAAGTGGCATATTCATGGCAACTCGCTCGCCAAATTTTCGGACATTGAAGTTAGAAGAAGAAAGTTCTGGAATCATTCTAATACGACCAAAAACCGTTTTCGCATAACCATTTTCTTTTGCAAACTCCACGTTTTTATCCATAAATTCCTTGATTTTTGGATAACGTTCAAAATAACTGTCAATATATATTTTTGCTTTCATTCGAGAAGTTTTAATGTTTTGAGATAAGCCATAGTCACTTATTCCATAAACAATTCCAAAGTTAACCGCTTTTGCATCTCGTCTCATCCCCGGTGTAACTTTATCAACCGGCACATTGAAGATTTCGCTGGCAGTTTTAGTGTGGATATCAATACCCTCTTGATACGCTTTTAGCATAGACTCCTCTTCTGCCATATTTGCAAGAAGTCGAAGTTCAATTTGGTTGTAGTCTGCAGATAAAATTAAGCCATCTTCAAATTTGGAAACAAAAATCTTTCTAAGGTTCTTCCCTTCTTCGTCACGAGTTGGAATATTTTGCATATTAGGTTCCGAACTAGAAAGCCTACCAGTGTTTGTGAGAGTTTGGTTAAAAATTGTGTGAATAACATTGCCACGAGTTTTACATAGTTCTTTATAAACATTGATATATGTGCTTTTGAGTTTATAAACTTTTCGATAGTGAATAATTAAGTTCACAATTTCGTGGTCAAAACGAAGTTCGTCCAAAATGGCAAAACTTGTCGAACGCTTCTTGTTGTTATATGGCACAATTTGAAGTTTATCAAATAAGATATTTGCCACCTGTTTTGGAGAATTAATATTAAATTTCTCACCAGCCATTTCATAAATATTATTTTCAAGTTCTTGTATCTCTGCCGAAATTTTAACATCAATTTCATCCAAAATATTTTCATCAATTTTAAAGCCTTTTTCCTCCATATCAGCAAGGACTTCCACAAGTGGAATTTCAATGTTGTTATATACAAAATCAACACCCTTTTCTTTTATAAGTTCCACAAAATCATTTTTAAGTTTGAAAAAATCAGCAGGATTTTTAGATAGGTTGTTTGATACTTGAGTAAAACAAACATATCTTGCAATTTCAAGGTCAAAAAAGTTGTTTAATTTCACACCAAGTCTTTTTAAAATTTTCATATCTTCTTTTGAAGATAAAGTTAATTTTTTTATATTTTCACTTTCAAAAACATTCTTTAATTTTATTAAAACTTCATTTAAATCAATAAAAGAGGAAAAAAGATTTGGATTTTTTTCGAGATAATACACTTTATCTTCATTTGGAGAGAACATAAGTTCATGAATACTGTATGCAAACTCTCCCTTGATTTCCTTAATCATTTCATCAATTTTAGAAATATTGTCTACTGCAATATGTTCAACTTCTCGAGTTTTAGGCTTACTTTCTCCAAAAATATCCTCACGTTTTGTGAAAGAATTAAAATTCCAATATTCGAAAAACTCTCTTAACTCATTTGAAAATGGAAAACTATATTCGCAGTCACTTAAATTAAAGTTAATTTCACAGTCAGTTTTAATTGTGGCGAGTTGTTTTGAAAGATAAGCATTTTCTCTGCCATTTTCCAGCTTTTCTTTGAGCTTACCACTTATTTTGTCGATATTTTCATAAACTCCATCCAAATCGCCATAAGTTTGTAGAAGATTTAATGCAGTTTTTTCGCCAACTCCACTCACTCCAGGAATATTGTCCGAACTATCACCCATAAGTGCCTTTAATTCAATGATTCCTGACGGCGAAAAGCCATATTTTTCTTTTATTGCCTTAGCATCCATGACTTCAAGTTCAGTGATGCCTTTCTTGGTCAACCAAACCGTTGTGTTTTCGTCCACAAGTTGAAGCAAGTCTCTATCTCCAGAAAGCAATATGTTTTCGTTTTGTGAATGTTTAGATAAAGTGCCGATAATATCATCGGCTTCAATTCCTTCCTGTTCAAAAACCTTTATGCCCATTTTCAAAAGCATTTCCTTAATGAAAGGAAATTGTTTTATAAGGTCAGGTGGAGTTTCCTTTCTCGTGCCTTTATAGTCAGCATAAATTTCATTACGAAAAGTTTTTCTTGCATGGTCAAAAGCAACAGCTATATAGTCTGGCTTCTGCTCGGTTATGAGTTTAATTAAAATATTCGCAAAACCAAAAATTGCGCCCGATGGCTGAGCTTTAATATTAGATAAATAAGGCATTGCATAGAACGCCCTATTTGCCAAACTATTTCCATCAACAATAAGAAATTTTTTCATTTTTTATCCTTAATAAATTTTTAATATACAATATCTTGTTGTATTATGCATTGCATACTACCATATATTTAGTTTTAAAGGTTCAACGCTGTGGAAACTGGATTTGTTGAACTAAACCAGCTATAAATAACATCCGGACATGCCATAACAATAATGTAAACGACAATTGCCACAATTAAAATTATGAAAAAGACGACTTTAAGTGGATTTCCTGCAAAATTGACAAGAGCAAAACAGAAGATTATAGCAACTCCACCAAAATTAACTATCAAGTTAAACCAAGGTTCAAATCCACCCATATCTGGTGTCCATAAATTTTGTTGTATAAACACATTTAAAATTAGAAAAACAATATAAACAACTGAAAGTATCGACAAAATTGTATAAAGCACTTTTTTCATAATTCCTCCAAAATTAAAACTATCTAAATTTATTCTAGCATAAAAATTTTTAATTTACAACTTTTTTTATGCTATTTATAAATTTTTCGTTTGTTATTATTAAAAATTAGGTCGAAAAAAAATAAGAGGCCTTTTTAAGCCTCCTATTTCCTTATTTTTCTTCTTCAACGTTTTCTTCATCACTTTCAGTGTCATCACTTTTTGTTTCAGTTTCCTCACTCAGAGCTTCATCCTCTTTATTTTCAACTATTTCCTCTTCCTTAAAAGCTTCCTCTTCTTCTATAATTTCTTCTTCATTTTCGTTTTTATTATCTTTAGTTACCACTCCAAAAACAACCAAAATACCTGCAAAAGACATTATAACATTTTCAATTACAGCATTTTCGATTTTAAAACCAAAAATATTTCCAAGGCAATTTATAAAGATTATTAACGCCCCAGTTAAAGAAATCCAAAAGCTATACGATTTCATTTTTTCAAGCAGATTCTTCATATTCATCCTCATCTTTCAAATATTCTTTGATATCTAAAAGCTCTTGTTTAACGTCCTCTAAAGTGGAAAGATTATTTGTCAAAGTTTCAATAGTTTGTTGATATTTTTCCTCGCGTTTTGAAGAATCTCTCATTTGATAGAAAAATAGCCAAACAAACAAAACTGCAAATATGCCATTACTCACCACCGTGCTAAGCACTTCATTCCACATTTCCATTCTTTTCTCCTGCACTTTCTTTTAAACTTAAAATTTTATTAATCATTTTATCTTCCCCTTTTAAGTAAAAAAGTTTTTGATTATAAAAATGGACGAAATTAGAGTAAATCAACTTACGAGATAACATCAAACACTATCATTGGTTTAGAAATGTGGCTCTCTGCACTTGACGATTTAAAACTTATTTGGAAATTTCTTCCCACAACGTTGGCAAGTTGCCTTTGTTCTTTTTCGCTGCCTTCAAAAGAGTAAGTTTTGGTTTCTAAATCGCTTTCTATAACAACGTCGCAAGCATTTTCTGTGTTCATTATAATTTCTTTAATCCTCTTCATTTTGCCTTTATAGTCAAGATCAGTTTTAAATGAAGTCCAAAACTTTTGATTATTAGAGGTGAAAATTTTACCATTATGTGTAAGCTCTCCTAGATGAGCCTTGTTTGAACCATTAAAACAAGCAACAACTTTGCTGAAATATGGCACATCGAGAGAAATGATTTTTTTAATATCCACTCCTCGCAATATGTCGACAGTGTTTGTTTCAATATCCACTTCAAAAAGCACATTGTTGACATACCCTGTCTCACTTTCGCAACCTAAACTCAAATCGTCTTGAAAGTCGCAACGTGTTGCTAAATAATATTTTCCATCCAAAGAGCAAGCCGAACAATGAGTATTGTCAAGATTTTTGAAATAAACATCATAATCCTCACAAATCTTGTTTACGCTTGTGCCATTAAAAGAATAAAGTCCGTCGCGTGTGGCAAAATAAACCAAATCACCACACACTGAAACCGAGTTTTCATATATTCGTGAAGTGGAAGTATATAAGTGAGTAAAAGAAAAATCTCCAGAAGTGGAATACTCTGAAATTCGAGTAATTCCAAATTCTCTAAATAGATAGATATAGTCATTAAAAGTCACAAGTTTAGTAAAAGCTCCCCTCTGATCCAAAAATTCAATAACCATATTGTCAGCACCATCATAGGTCGTCAAATTCAAGTTATCTTGATAGATGAGTTCATTTCTGTTGGTGTCAGTAATACCAAAAAATTTGTCATAATGGACAGCCACAGAAAGAAGAGGTGGAACATTTTCATATTTTTGTGTTGAGTATCCAGTCGAGCAAATCATACCACTAGGAACAAAATATAAAATGCAGTCATAATCATCAATACGATATGGACAAGTGGAAACTAAGTCGCTAAAACCCAAATTGGATTTAGCAACAGGATACCCTACTTCGTCAATAACAGCACAAATCCAAAGATAACCACGTTGATCAACAATATTAATGTGATAATAATATCTGTCATCTTCTAAATGTTGATATCTGAAACTGTCGATAGCAAGAATATCCGTTATTCCGCAGTATGCCATATCAAAATTATGCACTGTGTCTAAATCGCTCTCACTTGCCGGAACCTCAATATCTTTAAAACCTAAACCTGTTTTTAATGCCCCGTCTACTATTGTGTAATTATAAAAAGTTTTACATTCATTAGGTTTTGAGATAAGGTCATCTTCATTGGAAATAACCCCATCTTTAAAAATAGAAAAAGTTATATTTTTTTCGGTGGTCTTTTTGTGTTTTTTTAGATTTTTATAGAAAATCAAAGCCATTTCCTTTTAGGTAGTTTTGTTTCACTTCTCTTTCTCGAAAGCACAAACAAACTCTCCTTGAATCTTTCTTCCCAAATCTCCGCATCCTCACTTAAACCGTCTGAGAGAAGATACTCACTGGCAATTCCGTAAGCCAATATTCTTGCAGATAGCCCATTATAAAAAGAAAATTCATCATTAAGCTCGCATTTTTCTGGCAGGAATGAGTAAGTTATAAGTTTTGCTTTTCCAAAAATTTCAACATAATCTGGATAAGTCTTATATCTCACATTTCTTCCAAATGTTCCCTTAATGGCATAAATGTTTATAATGGTCTTGCTAAGCGAAGAATAATTTAAAATGGAATTGTCAACATTAATTTCTTCAGTTATAAGGTATGGAAGATAGTCGCTTGCTATTTCCTCGTTAACCAAATTAAAACATCTTAAAAGAGCATCCACCTTTTCTTGTTCTTTATCTGTAAAAGTTACAGTTGAAGTGCTTTCTAACTTTTCCTCAATTTCTTTTTCCCCAATAAATCCACACGCATAAGCAATAATTTCCTTAACTTTCATAAAGCCTTGCCTCCATTTCATTTAAAATATCTTTTTTCTTAGCTTTTTCAAGTTTTTCATTCTGTTCGTCCAATTCTTTGATAAGTTCATCGCGTTTAAAACTTTGTGTCTTAAGTGCTAAATCGATCGTTCTTTCATCAAGTGTATCAAAAGGAAGGGTCAAACAAAATGTCCCTTCCTCTTGAGCACGATTATGAAGTTCAAATGTTTTGCGCGTTATATTATAAACCACGAAATAGTCCTTATCAATTTCTTTTAGACGTTTAACGATATCTTGACAGTCGCTATATATTTCAAATGATTTATTCATATATTTCCTTTAATTAACTTTGAGAATCTTAACCAGAAGTTTCAGGTGCAGTTAAAGATGTGGCAACGTTTGAAAGTTTACCTTGACCTGCTGGTCTTTCGCAAATAAGCTCAGCATATTTAACGAGAGTTGCAGAATATGTTGGATAATTAGGATTTTGTTTCAAAATTCTTCCACTTTCATCTTCCAGCCACTTCCAGTCGCACATTTCATACATTGTGAAATCGTCAGTATTCAAGAAATACATAGTGTTTGAATTAACAAATTTGTCTCCTACAACAGGAATTCCATTGTATGTTATAGTTTTGAAACCGCCTGCAAGTTCTGTCACATCAATATTTCTTCTGTAAGCACCAAGATATTCTTGATATAATCTACGAATAGCTTTAGTTGTTGCAATATAGTTGATGTTTGAATTTGCTGTATCTTCCAAAGTGTCAATAACATTTTGGATAGCAGAATCTGAAAGATATGTCAAAGTTGAGCTTGTATATGGATTAAGCCATCTATTGTCAGTTTTTGTAAGTCCATACAAAGTAGTGTTTGAGAAAACTCCTTCAATACCTGTAATTTCTTTATCTTGAGAGCCTTGAACTACCAATTCATCTCCTAATTCAAGATTTGCACTGTTTATATCGTTTTTATCAGCATAAAGTCTGTTGTTTGCTCTGTCTACATAAGTTATTCTCATAGAAACCGTTCCGCCAGCTTTTTGAATAACCATTCCTTCAACGAAATTGTTGATATTGCCAGTTATATTGATAATACCTGTGGTTGTTGTAGAACTTACTGTAGCAAGGGTTCCACTGCCGTTTCCGAAAAGCATTCTTCCAAGGTTAAAATTGCTTGATTCAATGAGTTTTTCCATTTCATCACTCAATAAATTGACAAAACTGTTAACATTGTTTGAAGTTGCTCTTAAAGCCTTATCAGAAATTTCAAGTTTTCCATATAAGTTTTTAAGCTCTGCAACAAAGCTTGCATATTGAGTTGCTGAAGAACTTGGTAAAGCTCCGTCCTCGTCTCCTGCACCAATACCACCGTTAATTCCAATAGGTGCAGCTTTTCTTATTTCTTTTCCGTAAATGTGATTTGTTGAGTGTTTAATTTGAGCAAGAAGTGGATTTGCTGCCACATTTAATTGGTTTGCTACAATGCCCAAATATACCTCTCTAAGCGCATTTTCCGCACTTGTTAAAGTAACCATTTTTCTCTCCTTTTAATTTAGGAAAACAAATTTCTCAAATAATCCTTTGCTTCTTTCAAATTATGAGGAGTTTGGGTGGTAACACCTGTTGCCACCCGCTTCCCCGCAGAAGAAATTTTTATCGGTGCTTTGTTTTCCGTTAATTGATTTACATATTTTTCTAAGACAATGTTTTTAAGTTTTTCATTACCTAAAACATAGTCCGCGACGCCATTGTCTGTTTCGCTTGTGCCTTTAAGTTTTTCAAAAACCATCTCCGCCCAAACGTAACTGAATGGATCGTCCATTTTTTTAAGACTTTCATTTTCATAAACTCTTTTTTTGAGCTCTTCAGAATATGAATTTGCCTCACCGTTTGAAGAAAGGAATGTTTTGAGTTTTTGTTCGACTTCTTTATCCATCTCTTTCTCTTCTTCCATTTTGTCTTTCTCAAATTCGGCTAGTCTTTGGCTTTTTTTGGTGAACTCTTTTTCAAGGTTGTTGTAAGCATCAAGTAGAGCCTCAACATTTTTAAATTTACCTATAGTTTCGCCTTTATCCGCTTTGCTCTCTTCTTGCTTACTTTCCTCGATTTCACCTTGCTGAGAGCCGTCAGTAGTTTCTTCCTCTAAAACTAAATCTTCTGGTTGTTCCCAGTATTTTTCATCTTCTTCCATATATTAACCTTCCTTTAAAAATTTTTTATGTTCACGAATATGCTTTAAAAATATTTCTTCGGTTGTGTTATCAGCCTCATTTTGAAAACTGTTTGAAAGCATATATGCAATATGTTCGTTTATGTGTAAGTTGTGGTCGTCGATTTCTTTGACCTTTACTTCTATATTGTCAAACATATCTATGTTTTCTTTATCCGCCCGCTTGATATGAAGAGCATTGAGGTCTTGCACATCTTCCCAATTTCCAAAGCCTATCATCTCCAAAATTTTATTTTTCATAGTGGCAGAAATCTTTCCGTCATCATCTGCGAGTAGTCCTCTATCTAAGAGCGTATAAACCATATTTCTTCTTTGAGATAAAGTGTCATTACTTTCCACTTCCGTTTCTAGTTCCACATCATCAGAGGATATGTCACTAGATTTAAAGTAGAAAATTTCCACCTCGCCGTTGTCACCTATAATTTTAGTAAGTCTAGGGAAAGTGGCATATTGTTTATATAGCCTTAAAATTTGCTTTCCAATAAGTTTTATCGCTGACTTTATGCTATCCGTCGTAAAAGATAGTCGCGTTTCATTTTCGTCTATTAAAAGTTCGAGTGCCACACCACTTATGGTAGACGACATGGTGTCCATAGTTCCCATTTCTGTTGTTCCACTTATGGTGGTAAACTCATTTAAAAGTCTTTCTTCCTCTTTTTCAAAATCAGTTGGCAAAGTTTCAGTTTCAAGATATTTAGGAGCATTAGCACCTTGCCTATAAACCAAAATTTTACCAGGAGCAAGCCCCTCTTCTTCCAAATTGTCAATATCGACGCTACCATCCTCAACTGACAAAACTCCAAGAGTTAAACGATTTAAATATTCGTGTTTTCTATTTTTAACCGCGTTATATGCTCTTTGAATAGGTATCATTCTGTCAATTAGACTAACTCCCCAAAAACTTCCAACATTATCACAACAAACTTGTTTGATAAAAGGAAAATCTCTTTTTCCGTCTGTTCCGTTAATATATGGTAATTCTCCGTCAAAAACAAGTTCTTCGCCTGCAATTATAATAAGTCGACCGTTTGGAT
The DNA here is from genome assembly GCA_944349415.1 of uncultured Clostridia bacterium. Taxonomy (GTDB): domain Bacteria; phylum Bacillota; class Clostridia; order Christensenellales; family UBA1242; genus Caccovivens. Next base: position 9,706 of record CALVMX010000010.1, on the reverse strand, counting down.
ATTCTTCACTCGGTCTAATATACTTTTCAATAACAATTCCCGCATCCTCTTTTGTCACTTCCGTTATTTTCTGACCTAGACCATTGAGACCAAGCCCTCCAACCGAGGCTGTGTTATCAAGTGAAAAAATGTTAATACTTCTTCCGTCTATATCAACGCCATACATTTCTTTTATCTCTTCTTTAGAATAAACTTTTGCGTGAATTATACTTTGACAGTCCTCTAAATTTTCGTTGGCAGAACTATCGGGATAAATTTCAAAAGGTGAGCAAACGGCAATATCCACATCTCCTGTTTTAATCTTTCTTCCGTCCTCTTCAATGGCTACCACTTGTCCTAAATTGCTGTTCCAGTAAACTTTATAGAAGCTTGTCCCACAAATTTCACTCCATTTTGTCGCTTGATTAATTTTTTGTGAGAGCGAATATTTGTTTGATACTGAATCTAAAATTTTTTTAGACATTTTGGCGGTGTATATATCACTTTCGTCATTGCTAGATGGCAAAACTCGCATTTTAGGCTTAATTCTAGAAAGTTTTGAAAGTCTTATGTCAATTTTAGGTGCTATATGGTTAAAGACCTCTCGTTCTTGCCAAAAATATTCTCTATCAGTGTCCTCCATAAGACCGCCAAAGCCAACTGTGCAGAATTGGTTACCCATATAGAAGTTCATATTCAGTCGCCATTTAAGGTCAAAACTTTTTCTTTCATTGGCACGTCTATTAAAATCGTCTAAAACTTCTTTTACAATTTCATTTTTAATCTTTTTCATCTTTCCTCCTTCTTATTGTTCTGTTTGGTTTAAAATGTGATTCTATCGCTTTTGGCACAAAAATTTTTGATAGTTCAGAGTATAAGTTCTTCATACACTCTTCGCAAAAAGCAAATTCGTTTTTAAAAAGACCACGAGTGGATATATAGTAAGTTGCTAAATTTCTACATCCACCGAAATCACATTTGACCTTATGGTCGCATTTTTCAACTTTCACTTTCTTCTTCCTCCTTCAAAAGTTTTAAAAGTCGCTTTCGTTCCCTTTTGAGTTCGTTGTCAGTCATATGTGAAAGTTCGTCATCTTTTAAAATGTCTTGTTTTTCAAGTAACATTTTCATCGCGGTTATATCAGGTGGATTAAACTTTTTTGTCACCTTTTTCTTTGATAAAACGGGATTTCCGTTTTCATCCAGAGAATATTCCTCCACGATTTCGTCACAAGTAAAACCAAGTGCTTTTTTCAAGAGTGCTTTTTTAATTTCACTTTCTTCCACAATACCTCCTTGCAACTTTCGACTGAAATTATATTTATAAAATTTCATAATTGCAAGAAAGTGTGCCAAAAATTTGAGGCTGTGCCTCACTTTAGAGGCCATGCCTCACTTATTTTAAAAGGCTACGTCTCGTTCTGAGGTCGTGGTTCACTTTAGAGTCCGCGCCTCTCTTTAGAAGCCGTGCTTAAATTTAGAGACCATACTTCGATTTTGAGGCCTCGCCACACTTTGCTTTGAAAGGTTAATTAAATTAATATATAAAATTAAAATTTAGATTATCTAAAATCAAACGCGGTTTGGATGAACATATTTTTAAATGAAAAATAAAATGTATTTGTAGAGGTAATTATGGAAAAACTTTTAGAATTTAAAAATGTCAACTACTTCTATCAAACAAAAAATGATGAAATTTTTGCGTTAGACAACATAAGCTTCGATGTCAAAGAAGAAGAATTTGTTTCTTTAGTAGGCCCAAGCGGATGCGGAAAAACAACCATTTTATCTTTGGCTGCAGGCTTACTTAAACCAAGTTCAGGCGAAGTTATACTCGACGGCGAAAAGAAAATAGATACCACAAAAATTGGATATATGTTCCAACGTGATATGCTTTTTGAATGGCGAACAGTATGGAAAAACGTAACACTAGGACTAGAACTACAAAAACCAAAAGATATAGACAGAAAACTTGCTTTTGCTGAAGAATTACTAAAAAAATATAACCTAAATTCCTTCAAATCAAGGAAACCTCGCTCATTAAGTGGTGGTATGAGACAACGTGTGGCACTTATACGAACGCTCGTAATGGAGCCCAAATTATTGCTTTTGGATGAACCTTTCTCGGCACTAGACTATCAAACTAGACTAACACTCTGCGATGATGTTGCTGAAATACTAAAAAATGAAAAAAAGACAGCTCTACTTGTCACCCACGATATTTCTGAGGCAATTTCACTGTCCAACAAAATAATAGTCTTATCCTCTCGTCCTGCCAAAGTAAAAGATGAAATACATTTAGAACTTAAAGGCACGACGCCATTAAAGAAAAGGGAAGATACTTCCTTTGGAAGTTATTTTGATTTAATATGGAGAGAACTCACAAATGAAGAAGAAAAAAATAACAGCGACTAGTTTTTCAAAGTCGCATCAATTATATGTTAAAAAACTCAAAAGTGACAAGTTTATTATTATATTTTTTAGAATATTTATCTTAGTAGCATTTATCGGACTTTGGGAACTTTTGACTTATACAGGTGTTTTAGACCCTTTCTTTTTCTCTAGCCCTTCAAGAATAGTTGCCACTCTCGGCGACCTCATAAGTGCTGGCACTTTATTTCATCACGCATGGGTAACTTTATACGAAACCTTAATTGGCTTTGCGATAGCCACGGTCTTAGGTTATTTAATCGCCGTTGCACTATGGTGGAACGAAAAGGTCAGAAAAATATTTGAACCTTATATAATTGTCCTCAATTCATTGCCTAAAATAGCCCTTGGACCTGTTATTATTCTTTGGGTTGGTGCAGGAACCAGTGCAATAGTATTGATGTGCGTGCTAATTTGTATCGTAATCACAACAATGTCGATGCTTTCTGCTTTTATTGCCTGTGATGAAGGTAAAATTTTACTACTTAAAAGTATGCACGCAAACAAGTTTCAAATATTATGGAAATGCGTCTTGCCGTCATCCATGCCTGACTTTATTTCTGTTTTAAAAATAAATGTCGGTATGAGTTGGGTTGGAAGCATTATGGGCGAATACTTGACCAGTAAAGCAGGACTTGGATATCTCATCGTCTACGGCGGACAAATATTTAAAATTGATTTAGTTATGACCGCCACCTTTGTCCTTTGCATACTCGCCTTTCTCATGTATTTTCTTGTTAGTCTCCTTGAAAGAAGATATAAAAAATAACAGAAGAAAAACTCCCAACACAGAGGAAATAGGATAAAGAAAAGAGACGATATAAGAGAATCCACATTCGCTTATAAGAAACGGAAGAAAAATTGAAATAGAAAGAAGGGTAACTTCACTTTTGAAAAAATTGGAAAGACTTTCTTTTAAGGTAAGACAAAGTGAGAGAAGTGTGGTAAGACAGCCGATAAATATGACAATATAACACAAACAAAAGAAAAATTTATTGCCTTGACATAAATAAAGAAATGGCATATCAGCATAAAAACTTTCTGGATGTGTCCTAAGAATAGCATTGCCAAATGTTAAAAACGCAAAAAGAAGAAGAGTGGAAAACAGACTTACAAAAAAAGTCTGTTTTTTCGTTAAACCTGCTCCCGCTTTTGCCACAATGAAAGTGCTTGTTGAAAAATTGAGAGCAACATACAAAGGTGCATACAACAAACCAAAACCACTTTCAGTTTCCATAATAAAGTCGGATTTTTTAAAACATAAAAAGATTAAAACACTAAGAAAAATAAAAGTGCAAATAGGCATAATAATGGCAGTAAATTTTTCCAAAGTTTTCATACCTTTTAGAGTGATAAAAAGAGTAAGAAGAAGTAGTCCGCCAGATAGAAAAATATAGACAACATTATTAGAAAAAGAAAATAGACTTTTAAGCCCAGCAAACATAGAAGCGGTAAAAACAATGGAAATAAAAATCATGATAATATTGATAATCTTTAAATTTTCAAACTTTTCTGTTATTTTTGAACCTTTGGTTAAAAAAAGGTAAAAAAGGATAAAAAATAATATGCAAGCAAGAAAGATGTAAAGATAAGAGAAATTTCCAAAACGACTGAAGAAAACAAAAATTTCTTTACCACTCGCAAAACCCGAGCCTACAATAGTCCCAAAAATCAAAAAAACAACCGTCCACACTTTATTCATACAAAAATATATGAATAAAATTATACCTTTATGAAATTAAAAATTAAAGTAAAAAGAAGATAATATATACACCTTCTTTTATATCTATGTAAATTTAAGTAAATTCAATATATAATTAAAATTTGTTATAAACTTAACAATTTTCTTGCGTGATCGAGTGCTGTTGTGGAAACTTTTTCGTTGCCGTCAATAAGCCTTGCAATTTGCTCCACAACATCCTCTCCTTCAATAATTTCCGCATTTGAAATAGTTTCGCCATTTTCATTTTTCTTGGTAACTAATATAAATTCATCACCTTTACTTGCAACAACAGGAGTGTGAGTTATGCAAATAACTTGCACAAACTCGGAAATTTTATTAAGTTTTTCTGCCACTTTACCTGCTGTTTGTCCGCTTATACCAGAGTCAATTTCGTCAAAAACGACCGTGGCAACATTTTCTTTATCTAACATGATACCTTTAAATGCCAAAAGTAGCCTTGAAAGTTCACCACCGGAAGCGGTTTTGGACAAATCTTTCATTTCTTGTCCTTGATTTGCCGAGAAAACGAATTTTACTATATCAAATCCTCTTTTCCCAATTTCACCTTTAGTAAAATTAACTTTGAAATTGGTGCCTTTCATTTGAAGTTCATCTAACTCCTTTTTGATTTTTTCTTCCAAAATAAGAGCATAATTTTTTCGAAGCACAGAAAGCTCTTCGCACAAATCTGTCAAAATTGAAATTGTTTTTTCTTTCTTGGTATTAAGTTTATTTAGAGCAAATTCACTATTCTCAAGATTTTCCAGTCTCTCTTTAGTTTCTTTCAAAAAGTTGAGAATTTCAGAAATGCTATTTCCGTATTTTTTCTTTAAACTTTTAATTAAATCTAATCTTTTGTCAATACGCTCTAGTTCATTCTCGTCAAAATCAGTATTTTTGACAATATTATCTAAAATCTCTGCCACATCCTTAATTTCGTAATAGGCGGAATTTAACCTTTCTTGACACTCTTCTATATCTTGAAAATCAGAAAAAGAGGAAAGTAAAGATTTTGCCTCAAAAAGTCCACTTGTCACAGAATTCATCCCCTCATCAAGTTTAGAAACTGCTCCGCCGACCTTTTCAAAAATATTCTCGCTTTGAGAAATAAACTTAAATCTGTCACGAAGTTCCTCTTCCTCTCCGTCTACAAGATTTGCATTTTCAATTTCTTGAATTTGAAAGGATAAAATCTCTTTTAGGCGATTTCTTTCAGTTTCGTTTCCACCAAGCGATTTGATTTCCTTTTCGATTTCAGATAAATTATCGCATTCAGCGGAAATTTTATCAAGTAAAATATTTGCCTCATTTCCAATAAAATTATCAAGAAGTGACAAATGATTATTTTCATTTATAAGTCCTACGTTGTCATGTTGACCACAAAAATCTATTAAATTAAGAGTTATTTCTTTCAAAGTTTTCAAAACTACAGGCACACCATTCACACGAATTGTGCTTTTACCATCTATATTTAACGTTCTAGAAAGTATTAGCTCATCATCAAATTCGATTTCATTAGAAGTTAAAGTATCTTTTATTTTGTCAGTTAAATTATCAAAAACGGCTTCCACTCGCATCAAATTTTCCTTGCTACGAATAAGAGTTTTGTCTGCTTTAGCCCCCAGCACAAAACTGAGAGCATCAATAAGGATACTCTTTCCAGCACCGGACTGACCTAAAATTACATTGAAACCTTTTTTGAAATTTATCTCACAATTTTTTATAAGAGCGAGATTAGAAATAAAAAGAGAAGAAAGCATTTCTCCCTCCATTAAGCCATCATATTTGAAAGAGTTGCCACCGCTTCACTTGAAAGTGTGGTTGATGGAAAAACCAAAAGAACGGTATCATCTCCATAAGTTGTGCCCATAAGGTCAATAAGGTTAAGTTTATCGATAAAGGAGGCGACACTTCCACCCATACCTTTAATAGTTTTAATCACGGCAAGATTTAAGGCATTTTTCACTGAAATTACAGATTCTTTAAAAATCGTTATGTAGCGATTAGAAATAGCCTGCTGTTCAGAACCCAAAATAGCATACTTATATTTGCCAGTTGAGGACAAAATTTTAGTAAGCCCAAGCTCTTTAATATCTCGCGAAATAGTTGCTTGCGTGATATCAAAATTTGCATTTTTAAGTTCTTTTGCTAATTCATCTTGCGTTTCTATCTCTTTAATTGAGATAAGTTCAAGAATTTTAGACTGTCTTGCGCTTCTTGCCATAACAAAACTCCTTAAAGCCTACAAACCTTTTAAATAAAGGAGTGTAGCGATTTTTGCATAAATATAAATTTATAAATATTTATGCTGTTTTCATTATTATACAATAAAATTTATAATTATGCAAGTGATTTTTGCATATTTATGCAATAAATTTTTATAATAATTTGAAAAAATGAAAAATTATAAATTTAAAAAGTATAAATATAAATGGATATACATTTTCAAAAAAGTGATTATATATCCCCCGCCCAAGAAACATTTTCCTTTTATTTTTTTATAGCGCATTAAAAAACTGCAAGTAAAAACTCGCAGTCTTAAATCACAAAATTATTTATCTTCTAATTATAATTTCTTCTTTTGTGTTTAAGGCTTCGCGTATAAGATCATCTATTTGTAAAAATTTTTCTTGGCAAACCGCTTTTTTAATAGTTGGTTTAATAACAGGATGTTTAGGTAAGAAAACTGTGCAACAGTCCTCATATGGTAAAATAGAAGTTTCAAAAGTGCCAATTTTTTTTGCTATCTCTACTATATCCTCTTTATCAAATGCAATGAGAGGACGAAAGACAGGAAGAGTAACCACACTGTTTGTGACATTGATGCTCTGCATAGTTTGACTTGCAACTTGACCAAGACTCTCTCCTGTTATAATTGCTCCAAGTTCATTTTGCTCGCAAATCTTTTCTGCGATTCGCATCATAATTCGTCGCATAATCGTTATCATATATTCAGAATCACAATTCATATGAATTTGCTCTTGAATTTTAGTGAAAGACACAACATGAAGTTTAATTTCATCGCAATATTTTGAAAGTTCTTTCGCAAGAGTTATAACTTTTTCTTTTGCCTGTTCGCTTGTATATGGATAGGAATGAAAATGCACAGCTTCAATTTTAAGACCACGTTTTGCCATTAAGTAGCCAGCCACTGGACTATCTATTCCTCCAGATAAAAGAAGAAGTGCTCTCCCGCCTGAGCCAAGAGGCAGTCCGCCGTCACATTTTATTGTCTCATAATAAATGAAAGTTTCATTATTAAATCTAACTTCAACATTAATATTGTGCTCTGGATTATGTAAGTCAACCTTGGCATTTTTATTGTGGTTTAAAACAACTTCTCCAAGTTTTCTTTCCAGTTCAACTGAAGTTAAAGGAAAATTTTTATCCGCACGCTTAACATTTACCCTGAATGTCCCGTCAATTTCAATTTTTGAAATAAAGTCAGATATTTCATCAAAATTTGAAGCGACTTCAATAGCCTTAGAAACACCAATAAGCCCAAAAACAGTGGTAAGATTTTGAATTATAAGATTTTCTTCCATTTCGTCATAATCAAAAATAATAATTCTTCCGACAACTTGTTCCAAATTAAATGAAAAAGACGAGAGTTTCCTTTTGATGTTTTCTAGTAGTAATCTTTCAAACTCTTTTTTATTTTTACCTTTTAAGAATAATTCTCCAAATTTAATAAATAAAACCTTTTTCATTTAACTCACCCTTTTTCTTATGTCATTATACACCTTAATTATTATATCTGCCGCTTTTTCTATCTCGTCTAAAGTTTGATATGCATTGAAACTAACTCGACAGCTTGAAATTATGTCATTTTTATCAATACCAATTTCACTGAGAACCCTGTTTCCTGCTTTTTTTGAAGAACAAGCACTGCCAAGGCCAACAATGACGTTTTTTTCTTCAAGAGCATGAAGCATAGTTTCGCCTTTTACGCCTGTAAAAACCAAACTTTCGATGTATAGCGAACCTTGAAAATCTAAAATTTTTATCCCACTCTCTTTCGAGATGATTTCATTAAATTTTTGTTTCAAACTTTGAACATTTTCGTAATTTTTCCTTACATCAATTTTTTCAATAGCTGTCCTTAAAGCCATAATTCCAGGAACATTTTCAGTACCAGAACGAAGTCCATATTCTTGACCACCGCCATCAACAATATTTTTTATGTAATTCAATTTTCTTACATATAACCCACCAACGCCTTTTGGTCCATGAAATTTATGAGCACTAAAAGTGAGCATATCAACTTTAAAATCTTCGACTGAAAAAGGTATTTTCATAAACCCTTGCACTGCATCAATATGAAGAAGAGCATTTGGTGCAAGTTTATCTCGGAGCTTAGAAAGCTCTTTAATATCATTTATAGCTCCTGTTTCGTTGCTCACAAACATACAACTAATAAGTCGAGTTTTCTGATTTAGCTTGCTTTTCAAATCTTCAGGGTCAATTTGCCCGTTCTTTTGAAGTTTAACAAAATGCACAGTTTTGCCTTGCATCTGCAATGATTTTGCCACATTCAAAACTGAAGGATGCTCGCCACTTGAAAAAACATATTCATAGTCGCCGCCACGTATGGCACCTTTTATTGCAAGATTATTGCTTTCCGTCGCTCCGCCTGTAAAAATGACAGTGCCTTCCATGGTTCCTAATTTTTTCAAAATTAAAGAGCGAACATCATTTATTTCTGCTGATATTTTGGCACTTTTTCTTGTAGCTGCAGAAGGATTGTAATATTCTTGGCACGCATAGAAAGAATATGTCTCTGCACATTCTTCGAACATTTTGGTTGTTCCTGCGTTATCAAGAAATATCATTTTCACTCCTATTATATTATTTTTATTATTTTATTTTTCTATAAATTTCAAAATATGTTTTGTAATAAAACTATCGGCAAACTTGGCGTAAGCAAAATTTCAGCATGCTGAAATTTTTGAGAATTTCTGCGAAATTCTCTCGCTCGCAATGTGCGAGCGGCTTACGCCTCCCCTCACGCTCTTAGTTTGGCACCAAATCTAAATTCTAAACTCTTTAAAACCTTTTTAATAACACTATTTATTTCGTCCGCAGTCAAAGTTTTTTCCTCGCTAACTAAACGTATTTTATAAGCAAGACTCTTTTTATCCACACCTAGACTTTCACTTCGGTAAACATCAAAAAGTTCACATTCGACGAAATGTTTGCCACAAGCTGATTTTATTGCCGAGATAAGTTCGCCATTTGTCACCTTTTCATCCACAACAACAGCAATATCTCTTTCCACAATAGGAAATTTTGAAATCTCTTTTGCAGCATAAGTTTTTTCTGGAAGTTGAGATAAATAATCAGTATCAAGTTCAGCATAGTAAACATCTTCTGCAATATCATAATTTTTTAACACTTTTTTGTTTACCTTACCAAACCAACCTACTTTTTTGCCATCACTAGCTATGATGTCTGCACTAACACCACTGTGAAGATATGGCTCAGTCGACCTTTCAAGCTTGTAATCAAGAGGAAAAGAAACAAGTAAATTTTCTATTACATTTTTTAAATCAAAGAAATCATAGCCCTCCTCGC
>CALVMX010000009.1 GCA_944349415.1 uncultured Clostridia bacterium | reverse complement strand
CGCACACTCATCACTTAGTATGTATAACCATCAGCCTCACCCTTGCAAGCAAGTTCGGCTTCCGATAATATAAACTATGTGATGTTAAAATTTTATTGACATAAAATTTTAATAAATTCTATCGAATTTGTGTGTTAACGCACACTCATCACTTAGTATGTATAACCATCAGTCTCACTCAAATGCGACTTCGTCGCGCTTGGTTCGACTTCAGATAATATAAATTAATCTAGTATTAATTTAAATAAGATTTAGTTTTAGTTCTAAAAAAGAATTATCACATAGTGATATTATCTATTCGTAAAATGTAGAATTGTAGACTATAAAAAAACACTTTCTTTTGAAAAGTGCTTTTTATGTATAAAATTATTCAGAAACTTTTTGAACGTTTTTAAGAGCTTTCTTAGCTTCTTTTTCTCTACGTTTATAATAATCTTCAACCGCTGAATGAATTGATTCTTCTGCTACTATTGAACAATTAATTTTATTTTCTGGCATATCCCCCAAAACTTTTAATATTTCTTGGTTTGATATTCTTAATGCTTCATCTATTGTTTTTCCTTTAACTAAATCACAAGTTAAATCTGCAGAAGCAATTGATGCACAACAGCCAAAAGTTTTGAATCTAGCATTTTCAATATAGCCATTATCGTCAATTTTGAGATATAATCTCGTTATATCAGTGCAACCTTCTTTTGTAACTTCTCCAATAGCATTTGCACCATGCATTCCGCCAGCATTTTTTGGATTTTGAAATCTTTCCATAATAGTTCTACTATAATACATAATTAAATCCTCCCTGCTTGAATTGGTGAAATTCCTCTAAGTTTTGTGATAGCTTTTGAAAGTTCGTTTATCGTATAATCTATATCAGCTTTACTGATGTTAGTTCCAAAAGAAAACCTAACGGATGACTGTATAATATCGTTTGGAATATTCATTGCCTTTAAAACATGAGATGGCTCTGCCACTTTAGAAGTGCAAGCGGAACCAGTCGAAACACAAATTCCTGCTAAATCCAAGAGCATTAAAAGAGACTCCCCTTCAATTCCATAGAAAGAAATATTGAGTATTTCATTGGATTTTTGTTGCAAATGGCCATTAATTTGATAATATTCCACATTTTCAGCAAGTTTATCAAGGAAATAATCACGAATTGTTTTTAGCTTCTTATTTGTTATTATGTAGTTTTTGGTAGCAATTTCAACCGCTTTTCCAAGACCTGCAATTCCTGGAACGTTTTCGGTGCCTGAACGTTTTCCTCTTTCTTGATTTCCGCCAAAAGTAATGGGTTCAAATTTGATACCGTTTCTTACATATAAAGCTCCTACGCCTTTTGGTCCATGGATTTTGTGTCCTGAAAGAGATAATAGATCAATTTCCATATCTCTCACGTCAATTTTAATTTGTCCAATTGCTTGAACGGCATCTGTATGGAACAAAATATCATAATCATGAGCTATTTTTGCAATAGATTTAATGTTTTGAATTGTGCCAACTTCGTTATTTACTGACATAATAGAAATCAATATGGTGTCTTTTCTAATTGCATGTAGTAAATCAGGTAAGCTTACAAGACCTGTTTTGTCAACAGGAAGATAAGTCACCTCAAAGCCCTCTTTTTCAAGTTCTTTGCAAGCATTAAGTATAGAAGGATGCTCGATTTGGCTTGTGATAATATGTTTTCCTTTATTAGCATAAGCATGAGCCACACCTAAAATTGCAGTGTTATTTGCTTCAGTTCCACCGCTGGTAAAATAAATTTCAGTGGATTTTTGAGCGTTTATGCCTTCTCTAACTCTATCTCTTGCCTTATCAACAATAGCAACAGCGTCTCTTCCAAATTTATGAAGAGAACCAGCATTTCCATAGATGGCATTGAAACATGGAATCATCTCATTTAAAACCTCAGATGAAACATAAGTTGTTGAAGCGTTATCTAAATAAACTTTTCTATCCATTTTCCCCTCTTTAGTGGTCTTTCCACTCATTTTAAATGACTTAAATTTATAAGTAATACATTCTTAATTAAATTTTATCATTAAAATAACAAAAAGTCAATACCTTTTCTTTTTTAAATTGTTAAAAATATTGTATTTTGACTTAAATTTACATAAGATTAATGAAATATCCTAAAAATTTTCTTATAAAACATCAAAAACGAATATATAGTGTTAAATATGTTCGTTAAGTTCTTCCATCATAGAATCTTTCATCCAAAGTCCAATATGCTTATTTACGATTTCTCCGTCTTTATAGATTAAAATGGTTGGAATGCTCATTATTCCAAATTGGCGAGCAAGATTTTCACTTTCGTCAACGTCAACTTTATAAATTTTCACTTTCTCGTCCATATCCTTTTGAACATCCTCTAAAATTGGGCTCATCATACGACATGGTCCGCACCAATTAGCAAAAAAGTCCACAACCACAAGTCCTTTTTCTGTTTTCTCTTTGTAATTTTTTTCGTTTAAAATTTCCATAAATTCTCCTTTAATATATTTTTTACTTTATTTATGAATTTATAAGTGAATTAATAACATAAGCTGATAAAACACATCCGCACATTGCAGGATAATATGATATGCTTCCTACTCCATTTATGTCTTTTAAAGCTGGAGAAACTGGCGCAACAACTTGGAGTTTTTTGACGCCTTTTTCTTTTAAATTTTTTCGCATGGCTTTGGCAAGTCCATCATTAGTAGTTTTATATAAATCCATAACTTTAAACTCTGGAATATCTATCCTATTTCCTGCACCCATTGCTGATATAATAGGAATATTATAAAAATAGCAATATGTGCAAAGAGCAACCTTATCTTTCACACTGTCAATACAGTCAATACAGAAATTTGTTTTTCTATCAATTAAAGTTGACAAATTATCTTCCGTTAATCTTTCTGTTTTGATGTCAATATTAATTTTGGGATTTATATCTTCCATTAACCCCTTTAACACTTCTGTTTTAAACTTGCCAACTGTTTTTGCCGAGGCAACATATTGGCGGTTGATATTGCTTTCTTCCACCTTATCAAAATCAATTAGCGTAAAGTTGGAAATACCTGCACGAGCGAGCATTATAGCTACATAGCCACCAACTCCGCCTAAACCGACAATGGTAATATGAGAATTTTCTAATTTTTCACAATTTTCTTTTCCTATTAACATTTCTGTTCGTGTCGTCCACATATTTACCTCATATTATTGCAAAATTAAAACGGTGTCCTTTGTGTTTCATACTGAATTTTAATTGGATTATAGTATATACTTTTTAAGGTCAAAACGCTTATTTTTGTCCTTAAATGCTTTTTGAACATACTCTTTGTCGATTTCTACCGTTGTCATTGGATGTTCGCCTGTTGCATTGAAAGATATATCTTCTAGAAGAGCTTCCATAATTGTGTGAAGTCGTCTAGCACCTAAATCTTCGCTTGTTTCGTTCTCGTTTGCTGCAAGTGTGGCTATTTCGTCCAACGCTTCATCAGTAAATTTAAGTTCGATATTATCAACTTTTAGTAGATTTGTATACTGAACGGTAACCGCGTTTTTAGGATCAGTTAAAATTTTCTTAAAATCTTTTTGAGTTAAACTTTCAAGTTCCACTCTAATTGGAAAACGACCTTGAAGTTCAGGTATCATATCCTCCATTTTTGCCACATGGAAAGCTCCCGCTGCTATAAAGAGAATAAAGTCAGTTTTCACGTTGCCATATTTGGTTGGAACTGTGCTTCCTTCAACAATTGGAAGAATATCTCTTTGAACGCCCTCTCTTGAAACATCAGCACTGTTAGTAGCCTGACTTTTGCCGATGATTTTATCAATTTCATCGATAAAGATAATACCTTGTTCTTCAGCAAGGGAAATTGCCTCTTCGTTGACATTATCCATATCAATAAGTTTTTCTGTTTCTTCTTGAAGAAGAAGGTCTCTTGCATGGCGAACGCTCATCTTCTTCTTTTTATGTCTTGGCGGTTGAAGGCTGTCAAACATAGAGCCTAAATTTATTTCATTGCCACCAAAAGCCATAAGAGGTTTTGGATTATCTAAAACATTAACTTCCACAATTTCATCTTCACACTTTCCACTTCGAAGTTGTTCTAAAATATCTTCACGCTTAACCTCGACAGTGGTTACTCTGCGGTTTTGAAAAAGTGCATCAACAAGCCTGTTTTCTACAGTTGGCATAACCTTATCTTCCACTTCTTTTTTCTTTTTATCTTTTACCATACGAACAGCAACTTCAACAAGGTCACGCACCATGCTTTCTACATCTCTTCCAACATAACCTACTTCAGTGTATTTTGTCGCTTCGACTTTAACAAATGGTGCGCCAACAAGTTTAGCAAGACGTCTTGCAATTTCCGTCTTACCAACACCAGTAGGTCCTCGCATTACGATGTTTTTAGGTGTTATTTCTTCTCTTATTTCTGTTGGAAGATGTGCACGACGATATCTGTTCCTTAGTGCAACAGCCACCGCTCTTTTTGCCTTTGCTTGTCCAACAATATATTTGTCAAGTTCGCTAACTATTTGTTTTGGTGTATAATTCATTTTAATCTCCTTTAATTAAGTTCTTCAACTATTATGTGGTCATTTGTGAAAACACAAATTTCACTTGCTATTTTAAGTGCCTTTTCGGCAATTTCTTTTGCCGAAAGGTTGGTGTTTTGAACGAGTGCTTTTGCAGCAGCAAGAGCAAAATTACCTCCCGAGCCGATAGCACAAATATTGTCTTGTGGTTCAATAACATTTCCAGTGCCATCAACAATCAAAACTTGATTTTTATCTGCAACAATCATGAGAGCTTCAAGTTGACGCATAACCTTATTTGTTCGCCAAAGCTGAGCGAGCTCAACTGCACTTCTCATCAGATTTCCAGCAAATTTATTAAGCATTTCTTCAAATTTTTCGCTTAAAGAAAAGGCGTCTGCAACAGAGCCAGCAAAACCGATAACCACTTGGTCGTTATAAATTCTTCTAACTTTTTGAGCGTTATTTTTAAAAATAATGCTGTTTTGCATTGTCACTTGTCCGTCGCCAGCAACAGCAATTTTTCCATCTCTTTTAACAGCACAAATTGTCGTGCCTCTAAACATAGTTTCCATATTTTCTCCTTTAAATACTTAAGAGCCTAATGCTCTTATTTAAATTATAACACAATTATTATTAAAATCAAATTAAAATAAAGTAAAAAATTTGTAAAAAAAGAAAGCAATAAAATTATTGCCCCTCTTTTTCATAATCACAACTTGAACATTTGATTTTTTTACCCTTTTTTATTAAATATCCATCACATTTTGGACATTTTTCGCCAGTTGGAATGTCCCAACTCATAAAATTACAACCGTTTCTGTCCTCGCACGCATAAAAAGTTTTACCGCGTTTTGTTTTTAGCGCGTAAACATTTTTGCCACATTTTGGGCAGATACCCACAGGTTTTCTTTCATTTTCCGTCTTATATGGCATAATATTTCGGCATTTTGGAAAATTTGAGCAACCTAAAAATTTACCATATTTTCCTTCGCGTAAAAGCATTTTATGACCGCATTTGTCACATATAATGTCCGTTTCAATAGGCTCAGGTCTCATAGTGACACTGGAAGAGTCAGCTTTAGCTAAAAGCCCCTTAAAACCATTCCAAAAACTGTCGACAACATCGTGCCAGTCATCTTTGTCTTCAGCAATATCGTCAAGTCGATTTTCCATATGTGCGGTAAATTTAACATTGATAACACCACTGAAGAATTTTTCAAGATATTCTGTTATTCTTTTTCCAAGGTCAGTTGGAACAAGATATTTTCCTTCTTTACCACAATAATTTCTTGCAGTTAAAATGGTTATTGTCGCTGCATAAGTTGCCGGTCTACCTATCCCCTTCTCTTCCATAGCTTTGACAAGACTTGCCTCTGTATATCTGACTGGTGGTTTGGTAAATTTCTGCTCTTCTTTTAGATCCTTAACATCCACTTTTTCGCCTTCAGTAAGGACAGGAAGTTTAGAAATTTCTTGTTTTTGCTCTTTATCTTCATCGACAAATTCTTTATAAACTGCAGTATAGCCAGCAAAATCAAGAGTTTTTCCAGTGGCTTTAAAATTGTAGTCATTAACGTCAATAGTTGCTGTCACATTGGAATATTCTGCTTCGTTCATTTGACTTGCAAGGAAACGTTCATAAATTAGTTTATAAAGTTTATAGTTATCTTTTGACAGACTATCTTGCACCATTTCTGGTGTTATTTGCATGGAAATTGGACGAATGGCCTCGTGTGCATCTTGCGCATTCTTTTTGGTGGCATAAATATTTGGTTTTGCTGGCAAATATTTTTCGCCATATTTTTCCTTAATAAATTCTCGACAAGCTTTTTGCGCATCTTCAGAAACACGAGTGGAGTCAGTTCTGATGTAAGTGATAAGTGCGATTTTACCTTCGCCTTTCACTTCCACGCCTTCATAAAGTTGTTGCGCCGATTCTGTCGTGCGTTTCAAACTCATACCTGCCTTATTTAAAGCATCTTGTTGCATTGTGCTGGTGGTAAAAGGTGCCGGAGCATGAGATTTAGTTTTTGATTTTTTGATAGAAGAGACAACAAAATCTTTACCTTTTATTTCATTTAAGACTTTGTCAACCTCTTCGCGATTTGAAATTTTAATTTTCTTATTTTTAAATGACTGTAGAGTTGACTTAAAAGCTATTTTATCCTTTTCATGAAAAGCAGTAACCGTCCAATACTCTTCAGGAACAAAGTTTTCGATTTCTTTTTCTCTGTCTACAACAAGTTTAAGTGCGACCGACTGCACTCTTCCTGCAGATAGTTTTGGAGCAACTTTTTTAGAAATAATAGGCGAAAGTTTATAGCCCACAATTCTGTCCATGACACGTCTTGCTTGCTGAGCATTTACTAGATTTAAGTCTATCGCTCTTGGATTTTTTAACGCCTTTAAAACGGCATTTTTAGAAATTTCGTTAAATTGAATACGGCATTTTGTGTTTGGGTCAAGTCCCAAAACATTGGCAATATGCCATGATATCGCCTCTCCTTCTCTATCCGGGTCGGTGGCAACTAAGACTTCTTCTGCCTTGTTTGCTTTAGCTTTAAGTTCGGAAATCAATTCCTTCTTGTCAGGTTTGTTTTCATAATGTGGTTCATAGTTATTGTTCATATCTATTGCAAAAGATTTAACAGGTAAATCTCGAATGTGACCCTTTGTGGCAAAAACTTCGTAGCCTTGACCTAAATATTTTTTTAATGTTTCCCTTTTTGCTGGGGCTTCTATAACAACAAGTTTCATTTTACTCCTTTAATTCAACATATATGTTTTTGCTGGCATTCTTTTTATTAAACCACGAATTTCCAAAGTTGTCAAATAACTATTCAAAATATTTACAGAAATATTGGATTTTTTTGCAATTTCATCAAAATCTTTTTCGCTGTCTTTAAGAATATCCAAAATTAACTGCTCATCAAAATTAAGAGAAATTGTTTTTTTGTTTTCCTTTTCTATGTCTATGCCATAATATTCCAAAATATCTTTTCCAGAAAGCACACATTCCGCTTGCCCTGATTTTATAAGAGCATTAGGTAGTTCACTTTTGGAAGAATTTATATTTCCAGGAACGGCAAATAAATCTCTGCCATAATCTAAGGCGAACTCTTTGGTATGTATCGTTCCACTTTTAGCACCCGCTTCAGTGATCAAAACTCCCATAGAAAGTCCAGCGATTATTCTGTTTCTTCTTGGAAAAGAAAACTTGGTTGGTCTCGCCGTAGGTGGATATTCGGAAATTAAAAGCCCTTTTTCTGATATTTCTTTAGCCAAATTTGTGTGTGCCTCAGGATATATGTGATCAAAACCTCCTCCTAAGACGGCAATAGTTTTTCCGCCAACTTCAAGAGCCTTTTTGTGCGAAATTGAATCTACTCCATAAGCAAGCCCACTGATAATCACAAGTCCAGCCTTAGCTAAATCCTCGGCAAATTTATTGGTAACATAGGTTCCATAATTGGAAGGCATACGAGTACCCACAATGGCGATTCCTTTTTTATTTAAAAGACTTAAATCTCCTTTGGCATAAAGAATTTTAGGAGCATCTTCAAGGTCCAACATTGCTTTTGGATAATCTTCATCCTCTTGTGATAAAACCACTATGCCATTATCTTCCATATCGTTGATTAAGGAAAAAATTTCATCGCTTTTCTTGACAAAATTGTGATATTCTTCTGTGGACATAAGACCTGTAAAGTCCACGTCATCAATTAGATTTTCAACACTTTCAATATTTTTACGATTAATAATTTCAAAAGCTTTTTCTATTTTTGTCTTGCTAAATTCTAGAATGGAAAATAAAACTAAAAATTTTTTTCTGTCATTCATTACACACTCCAATACTTTCTATCTAAACCGCGATAGGAAATTGCTTCTGCAATATGATTTGGTTGAATATCTTCCACGCCTTCTAAGTCGGCAATCGTTCTTGCAACTTTCAAGATGCGGTCATGAGCTCTTGCACTTAATTTTAAATTAGTAAAAGCAATTTCCATTAAATCTTGGCAAGACTTGGAAAGTTTACAATATTTTTTTGTTTGCGGAACGGACATTTTAGCATTGTTATAATTTTTTTCATTTTTAAATCTTTCAAGTTGGATAGCTCTCGCCTTGTCCACTCGCTCTTTGATTTTGCTTGTTGGTTCCTCTTTGTTTTCTGCACTGAGTTCGTGATAAGAAATGTTGTCAACTTCAACATGAATATCAATTCTATCCATAATTGGACCTGACAATTTAGAGAGATATTTATGAATTTGTGTTGGAGTGCAGGTGCATTCTCTATCTTTTGAACCATAATTACCGCAAGGACAAGGATTCATACTTGCGATGAGTGTAAACGATGCCGGATATGTTATTGTCTGATTAGCACGAGCGACTGTTATATAGCCATCTTCAAGCGGTTGTCGCAATGTTTCAATAAGTTGTCTTGAATATTCTGGAAATTCGTCTAAAAACAAAACACCGTTATGAGCAAGGCTGATTTCGCCAGGTTTACTATGTATTCCTCCACCGGTTAAGCTGACAGATGTTGCTGTGTGATGAGGAGTTCTGAAAGGACGTTCTGTTATTATCCCCTTTTTTAAATCAAGTTCGCCAGCGATAGAGTGAATTTTTGTGACTTCAAGTGCTTCTTCAAAGGTAAGATTTGGTAAAATGCCAGAAAAACATTTGGCAAGCATACTTTTACCACTTCCTGGAGGCCCTATCATCAAAACATTATGCCCTCCTGCAGCGGCAATTTCTAAAGCGCGTTTAGCCATTTTCTGACCTTTAACATTTTCAAAATCAAGTTTATTGGTGCTAGTCTTGGCAATTTCTTCGTAGGATTTTGTTTTTACAACATAAGCATACAAGAAATTTTCCATACCATTTAAGTAATTTACTACATCGGAAAGCGTTTTAAAGGCAAAAATCTCCATATTGGAAATAAAACTTGCCTCTTCTCTATTTTCATAAGGAATGATAAATTTGGTATAGCCTTGTGTCCTTGCACTTATCAGCATCGGCAGAACACCTTTTACTTTTTTTATTGTTCCATCTAGTGAAAGTTCGCCTAAAAAAATAAAATCTTTGTATCTCTTAGTTTTAATTTGGTCGCTTGCAGACAATATTCCAATTGCCAGCCCCAAATCGTAAATTGGTCCTTCTTTTTTAATATCAGCCGGTGCTAAATTCACCGTGGTGTGCTTAACTGGATATTCATAGCCACTGTTTTTTATAGCAGATTTTACCCTCTCTTTAGCTTCTTTAACTGCAGTGTCGCCAAGTCCTACAAGTTCAAAATGAGGAACTCCTCCAACTAAATCTGTTTCTATTTCCACCAAAAAACCATTTATGCCCTGAAGTCCAAAACTTTTTAATTTTGATAACATGTTTACTCCTAAAATAACTTACAAATTTGATTATAGCATTTTTTTTCTTCTCTTCAAAACGATTTTAATGAGAAAAAGAAAAAAGACAAGAGAGTGCTCTTGTCAATTTTCGATTAAATATTGTTTATAATTTATATAAAATAATCTTTTTATATGAATTATAGAGAAGTAAATTAATATTATTTTAAATTTAGTTATTTTATTTCCTTATTTGCAAAGAAAATTTAAAAATCTTATTGTTCGCCACCTGCAGCTTTTGGAAGAGATGTTTCTTCTCTTTTAATTAATATTGGGTCGCTTGTGCCAGCCATAAAATCTCGTGTAATAATTACTTTTGAATAGATTTTTGGATCTGGAAGGTCGAACATAAGTTCGGTCATACGTGTTTCCATAATAGTTCTTATACCACGAGCACCAGTTTTGAGTTCAATAGCCTTATGAGCCACATATGACAGAGCGTCATCTTCAAATTCAAGCTCAAAACCATCCATTTTGAAAAGTTCTGTGTATTGTTTAATTAAAGAATTCTTTGGCTCAACCAAAATCTTCTTCAAAGCCACTTCGTCAAGATTATCAAGACCAGTAATAATTGGAAGTCTGCCGACAAATTCTGGAATAAGTCCAAATTTAATTAAATCATCTGGCTGAACATCCTTTGAATAGTTGATTTTTGCTCTTTCAGTGGAATTTTTGATTTGAGCATTGAATCCAAGTGAAGAAGAAGCCATACGTTTATAGATTATGTCGTCAAGTCCGACAAATGCTCCTCCGCAGATAAAAAGAATGTTGGTGGTGTCAATTTGAAGCATTTCCTGATGAGGATGTTTTCTTCCACCTTGTGGCGGAACAGAAGCAACCGTGCTTTCAATAATTTTTAAAAGTGCTTGTTGAACACCTTCTCCACCTACGTCACGAGTAAGCGAGCGATTTTCGCTTTTTCTTGAGACTTTATCGATTTCGTCAATATAAATAATTCCTCTTTCAGCTTTGGCAATGTCATAATCGGCATTTTGGATAAGTTTTAAAAGCACATTTTCAACGTCTTCGCCAACATAACCTGCCTCTGTCAAGGTTGTAGCGTCTGCACAAGCAAACGGCACATCCAAAATTTTGGCAAGCGTCTTAACAAGCAGTGTTTTACCAGAACCTGTTGGACCTATCATCAAGACATTGCTCTTTTCAAGTTCGAGTGCATTTTTATTGTTTTTCTTTGTTCCATCAATTTTGTTGTGATAATTATAGTTAATGCGTTTATAATGATTAAAGACAGCAACAGATAAAACTTTCTTCGCCTGTTCTTGACCTATGACATAGTTATCAAGACTCTTCTTGATTTCCTTTGGCGAAGGAATCTCTAAATCTTTAAAAACTTTGATTTTAACCGCTTCTTCTTTAATAATATCAGCACAAATTCTCACGCAGTCGTCACAAATATATGCGTCGCCTGTCGGATTTGCTATTAATCTTTTTGCCTGTTTTTGTGGTTTTCCACAGAAGGAACATACAACATCAATATCTTTCATAAAACCCCTATAATTTATTTTGTTTCATTGTCTATCTTTCTTGTGTAGAAAATATTGTCAATTAGACCATATTCTTTTGCTTCTTCAGCAGACATATAATTGTCTCTATCGGTATCCTTTTCAATAACTTCCAAAGATTTTCCTGTGTTTTCGCTTAAAATTTTGTTTAATTTTGCTTTTATCTTTTGAATATGACGTGCTTGAATTTCAATATCGCTTGCTTGACCTTGTGCGCCTCCAAGTGGTTGGTGAATCATTATTTCGCTGTTTGGAAGAGCGAAACGTTTACCTTTTGTTCCGCTTGAAAGAAGGAAAGCTCCCATAGATGCGGCAAGTCCAATACAAATTGTGGAAACATCGCATTTAATATACTTTATTGTGTCATAAATTGCCATTCCAGCACTTACCGAACCGCCAGGACTGTTGATATACAAGAATATATCCTTGTCTGGATTTTTGCCTTCAAGATAAATAAGTTGAGCAATAATTATATTTGCAGACGCATCATTTACTTCGCCTGTCAAAAAGACAATTCTATCCTCCAAAAGCCTTGAATAAATATCATAAGATCTTTCATTTGCACCATTTTGGTCAACAACCATAGGTATTAGCATAATAGCCTCCTTTATCTTTTAATGAAAAATTTAAGGACATTTTATATCTTATTCTTTTGTAATAATTTTATTATTTTCTTTTAAGAAATTATAAGTTTTGTCAAGTAAAACGCTGTTTTCAGCATAAACTCTATCTTCATTTGTAATTTCTTTCTTACCTCTTAAATCTGGTAATTCTTTAATTTTTGCGTCGATTTCTTTTGCCGATGCAGAAATGTTGTTTTCATCAATAATTTGTCTCAAAATGTAGCGTGATTTAATGTTTGTTTTTGCTCTTTCTTCGCAACTTTTTCTATAGTCCTCTAAAGTGGTGTTCATGCGAGAAAGATAATCGTTGATGTCCATTTGATACATCTTGCAAGCATCTTCAAGTTGATGAACATTGCTGTCCACTTCCATGTCAATTAAAGACTGAGGAATTTCCATTTCTGTGTTGTCAACAATGTGTTTTAGAATGTTGTGTTTAACATCATAATCGGCTCTTTCTGCCTTCATAGATTGAATATGCTCTTTAATATGATTTTTATACTCTTCAGCATTTTCAAATTCTGTCGCATCTGACACAAATTTGTCATCAAATGTTGGAAGAGCTTTTTCTCTTATGTCCTTAATTGTCACTTTGAATAGTGCTTTTTTGCCGGCATATTCTTTTGCTGGATAGTCATCTGGGAATTTTACATTAACATCAACATTTTCGCCTTTTTTCTTGCCAACGAGTTGGTCCTCAAAGGTGTCTATGAAAGAATGTGAACCAAGTTCTAAAGGAAAGTTTTCCGCTCTACCTCCCTCAAATTCTACACCGTCAATAGAACCTACGAAATCAATTATGAGTTGGTCACCTAACTTGCTTTCTCTGTCCACACTATTGAAAGTAGCGTTATCTTCAAGTAAGTGATGTATTTCATGTTCAATTTCCTTATCTAAAACCTTTGAGCTTTCTTGAGTAAATTCAAGACCTGTGTATTTTGGAAGTTTAAATTCTGGCATTATGTCAAATTCAATAGTAAAAGAAATACCATCTCCGACAACATATTCGCCTAATTTTGTGTTAGGATAAGAAACAGGTTCAAGTTTTGGGTTTTCATTTAAAAATTCATTGAGTGATTTACGGATAAAGTAATCCAATGTATCCTCATAGAAAACATCATCACCGTATTGTTGTTCAATAACTTTCTTTGGTGCATGGCCTTTTCTGAAGCCTATCACATTAAATTTTGATTTAGTGTTCTCATAAACTTTGTTAACACCTTCATTCCATTCTTTGTCATCAATTTTCACATCTATGATGACTTTTGTTCCATTAATTTCGTGTTTAAACATATATCTTTTGTCCTTTTTTTATGATTTTTTTGCCAAATACAAATGGGGAGAATTGTAAATCTTGGCAAAACTATGCAGATTATATCACAAATTTTATTAAAAAGCAAATAATATGACATATAAAAAATATCTTTTTATGTCTAATATTTATTATATACTCCCTAAAATTTTCCAAAAATGTCGAAAAATTCCATTTCCACACATTTTCTTGGAAAGCTTGAATAATATCTTTTTTTAAGGCATTTTGAAAATTTAGACAGTATGTTTTTTGAAGATATAAAGAAAATATAGTGTAGTATGCACCGCATAACACACTATATTTTGTTATTCATATAAACTGTTAGTTATTTTGATTTTCTTTGCGATCCCCTTTCTCATATCCTCACTGATGGCAGCATAGTGTTTTCTTGTTGTGTTAACATCTTTGTGACCTAGAACATCTGCAACAATATATATATCATTAGTCTCACGATATAAGTTTGTGCCAAAAGTAGAACGAAGTTTGTGTGGAGATATTTTCTTTAATGGAGCACTTTCTCTAGCAAACTTTTTCACTAAATTTTCCACTGCTCTCGTGCAAATACGCCTATTTTGAAGAGAAATAAAAAGAGCTTTTTCATTTTCATCAATAGGAAGAGTTTTTCTTATTTCCAACCATTCAGTAAGAGCGTATTTGACTTCGTTTGGAAAATATAGAATTGTGGAATTTCCACCTTTTCGTGTCACCTTAAAAGCATTTTGTGAAAAATCAAAGTCATCAACATTGAGTCCGACAAGTTCGCTTACTCTTATGCCGGTGCCTAGAAAGAGTGTGACAATGGCATTGTCTCTGACTTTTGTGTTTTTATTGTAACTTTTTTGTCTCTCCGTGAAAGTTGTTGGCGTCTGAACTGCATCTAACATTCTTTCTATTTCATCATTTTCTAGGCGGATAATTTCTTTGGAGTGAAGTTTTGGTGTTGGCACTTTGCTCGCCACGTTTTTTGAGATCATATCGTGGTCAAAAAGATATTTAAAAAAGCTTCTCACACTTGCCAGCTTTCTCGCTTTTCCATTTTCTGTGTTTTTATATACCTTATCATCAATTTGATAAAAAGATAAATAGGACAAGTAGCTTTCAATATTTCGAGCTTCTATCGTGTCTAAATCCTGTAAAGTTATGCTTTGAGGGTCCTTTTTAAATAAATACTTTGAAATATACTCAAAAAATATGGAAATATCCATGGCATAGTTCACGCGAGTAAGTGAAGAAGTGTTTTGTTCAATTCCTGTAATAAAGTCGTAACAATACTCAGGAAGTTTTTCCAAATACTTTCCTATCTTTTCCATATTTTTCAAATCACGTTTTTCAAAATAAGTTAAAGTTTTCATATTTGTATTATATCAAATTCAAATTTTTTTTCCAAGGATTTATAAACTGTTAAGAAAATTTTTGTGAAAATATGGGCAAAATCACCACGCTTTCCAATGTTTTGGAAAGCGTTTCAAGTTTCCAAATTTGGAAACTTGAATTTGCGTTGCAAAAGTGATTTTGCCCTCCCTATGCCACCATCCAGTCGGTATAAACACCATAACCTTTTGTAGGGTCAGAAAGGAAAACATGCGTCACTGCTCCAACAATTTTACCATTTTGCATAATAGGAGAACCGCTCATGCCTTGAACAATTCCTCCAGTCAAATTCAAAAGTCTTTTATCTTTCACTCTAAAAATTAGACTCTTGTCATTCGCTTTCTTTTGATAATTAGCTTTTATAATTTCAATTTCATATTCCTCTTTTATTCCGCTTATGTCACTCACAATAGTCGCCTTGCCAGGTGTAACCGAAAAACGACCACCAATTTTTGCCGTAAGATTTTCATCGACCAAGCCGTCTAAATTATTCATAACACCAGTTATACCAAACTTGTCATTATCTTCAATGGTGCCTTTATTCTTGGAATTTTGAACAAAAACGCAACGAAGTTGACCAGGATTATTTTTTTCGCCCTTTGTTATGCCTATCAAATTACAAGCATAAACATTTCCGCTACTTACAGGAACTATATTTCCCCCTGCTTCTTCCACAATGGCATGCCCTAACGCTCCATATTCTCCAGTTTTGCTATTAACAAAAGTTAAAGTCCCAATTCCTGTTACATTATCTTTCACAGTGAAACCAAGTTTGTATTTGTTGTTGTCATTTTTCACCTTTAAGAGCGTTTTTAATTCTTTGTTTTTATGAAGATATGTAACCTCAACTTCATCGTTATCTTTTAACATGCTTTCAATGTTTTCAATATCATTAAAATTTACACCATCAATTTTTGTGATTATGTCACCTTCCTTAATACTTTCACTGCCATTGTCATTTATAACGATAGCACCATCGGAAAATATAGAAAGCCCAATAGGAACTCCTCCAATGTAATAATCATCGTCACTTGCCATAATAACCGAAACTTTGCGAATAGGAATAAAGCCAAACAGTTTAAAAACAACCTCGCCTGTTTTCGTTTTATCTGAACCCACACTTTGCTCTTTTTGCTCTAATTCCCCACTTATGTAAGCTCCAAAAACGCCATTGTCATTTGCTGTTTCGATATCGTCATAGCTTACTAGAAAATTTTCTTCTATAGAATATACGTCGATAATAGGCATAACAATAAGCACTATCACAAGACAACATAAAAAACTGTAAAACACCCCAAAATTTTTTTTCATTTTTATAGTATTTGATTAATTACTAAAAATATTCATTCTCTTTTATCTTGTATAGACAAAATTCGACATTGAATTTACAATAAAATATAAAAATCTTATAAAATTTGTAAATTTTGGAGAATACTATAAATAAGGCAAAATTGTCATTTTTATTACATAACACCACAATATATAGTGTATTATGCAATATAACTCAACCTAAATACTAAAAGAGCATATTTTGCTTATAAATAATTTTGTAAAAAATTAGGCTAATTTTGTCGAAAACGTTTGCTATTTGATATAAATTATGCTATAATGTCGAAGAACAAGAAAAAATTGTCGAACGTAAAGGAGTGTTTTATGGCTAAAAGTCAAATTGTATTTGAAAATTTATCAAAAGCACAAGAAAGATGCTTTAATCTTATTAAGAGTTTAGGAATTTATGAACTTCGTGCTATTGCAAGGGTTTTTGGCGATAATTCTCCTACTACTTCTAAAAGAGACGATCATATTTTGTTTATTATGAACAAAATTTTGTCTGGAGAAGATTTGCAACCTATTCCTCTTCGTCAAGGGCGCCCTTACAAAGAACTTTCTAATATCGAAGGTATTTTAGAGGAACTCTCTGCAATTATAGGCAAAGATTATACCTTGAAAACTCTTTCAAATAAACAAAATGACACCATTAAAACAATAGGTTTTAGACAAGTTGAATTGGATGTTGTGAAAAAGAAGTTGTTTCCTATTAAAGTAAAAGGTATTGTCTTGAACCGCACTGCAAATGAGTTTTATATTATCAACGAAGATAACTCTCTTCCTATCCTTATCGAAAAAAGAGCATTTCCACAACTTGAACAATTTGATTTTGTGGAAGGAACAGCTGTTGTTATGAATGATAATAACGAATACATAATGGATAATATAGATAGTATTAATTTTATTGATATAGCATCCTATTCTCCTAACCTAGTTTCGCAAGAAAGAGCTTTGCCTTCTAAAAAATTAAAAGTAAACGACAAAGAAATAACATTAGGATTAAGATACCTCTTAAATGAAGGTAAATTAACTGAGAATTTTGAACAGACTAGAAATATAGTCGCCTCTTTACAACAAAACAATGTTAAGTGTCTAGCTCTTGTTACAAATGCTATATTTGATGATTACATATCTTTGTCTAATATCGGCTTTGACAATATCTATTTATTAAAATTCGATGATAAACCTTCTGTTTATTACAAAAAAATTAACGTTTTCTTGAACAGCATAAAACGTTTACAAGAAATTGGAACTAATATCGCAATATTTGTCCAAGATATTGTTACATTGTCACATGTGCTTGATGCCTACAACAAAAATTCGGAAAAATCTTACTTCAATCATACTGAAGAAACAGCTAACATCATCAAAGAAATTATTATGCTTGCAAAAACAACTTTAGAAAACAGCACAACTATCTTTGTTACTAATGAAGAAACGGATAATTTGGACCTACTTTATATGACCTTTGTTAGCAAAGTTTCCACAAAATTATAAAATTATAAAATTTGACAATTAATTTAAAAGTTAAACCGCAAATGGTTTGACTTTTTTTTATAATTTTCATATACTCATATAAGGTGTGATTATATGAATTTTTTAACAATGAATCTTGCAACCAGTTTTGAAATTTTTGGTTTAACAATAAATTTTTATGGCATCATTAGTGCCCTTGGATATTTAATGGGTGTTATTATTGTCTGTCTTGTCGCAAAAAAACGCGGATTTACAACAGATGACATCATTCTTCTTGCCTGCTATGTTATTCCGCTTGCAATTATTGGTGCTAGAATATACTATATTCTCTTCTCTCTTGACAGTTTCACAAATTTTTGGCAGGTTTTTGAAATATGGAAAGGTGGACTAGGTTTCTACGGCGGACTTATTGGCGGGACTATTGGTGTTATACTTTATTGTGCAATACATAAGAAGAATTTTCTCAAGCTTGCTGATATTGTTGTTTTAGGCCTTGTTTTTGGTCAAGGCATTGGACGTTGGGGAAATTTTGTTAATCAAGAAGCATACGGCTATTATGTGGAAAATGAAAACATGCAATGGTTTCCTTTTGCTGTCTATATCGACCATTGTCGCCAAGCGGACTGCACTTGTCCTGGATATGGTTGGCATCTTGCTACCTTTTTCTATGAGTTTTTAAATAATATGATTATATTTACTATACTAACCATTCTCCTATATAAAGTTAAATTTAAAAGTAATGGTATTATTGGTGCTTGTTATCTCATTATGTATGGCTTTTGTCGATTCATTGTGGAAGGACTTAGAACGGATAGCCTTTACCTTGGACCATTTAGAATATCACAAGTTTTAAGCATTGTTTTTATCCTTTGCGGTGTCGCCTACATTTTGTATTGTTATTTTTCAAACAAAAAGAAAAAATCCTCGTATGATATAATTATGGATGTTTTAAAGAAAGATTTAAAATAGAGGCATTGCCTCTTTTTTTAATTAAATTAAGTATCTTTAATTGGTGAACTTATATTTTTTCTAAAATAGCAACATCAAAATCACTTTTTTCATTATATAACGAATTTAATATATACCTTTTTATTTTAAGTAATTGAATAAGCTATTTGCTTTTGTGAAATATTAAATATATGAGAGGAAGGATTAATGGAATAAAGAAAACATATATCTTGCGGACTTTGGTTGTCGCTTTGATTTTGTTATTTATTGGTTTTATCCTCCTTAACATTTTTATTATCCCCTTTCCAACGCTTTGGTTTTATGCCTTTTGTTTTTTATTAGGCATTTTTGAAGTTTCAAAAAGTCGCCTTTTTAAGCTTGATAGTGGTTTTTATTTAGGTTCACTTTTAATTTTTGTTGGCATTAGCGGTTTTGTTTTTACACTTACTAAAACAAATGAATTTTGGTATCTCTATCTTATGTTTGATTTTTTCCTCGCTTCTTTTTTAACATTTCTTGTTTGCGGACAGTATTTTCATCTTATATTTGACTTTTCGATTATTTTCGTGCTTATTTTTACCTCATTATATACTTTTTCTTTAATAACTTTGCCTATTTTTATTGCTTTTTTAGTCACTTTTTTGTTATTATTTATATTGATAATATGCCTTAATTTTAAGTGGAGGGAAAAATGAATTTTCAAGAGGAATTCAATGGTTATAACAAAAAAGAAGTGGATGCTTACATAGAACGCCTAAAAGCAAGCAATGAATCCAAGCTTATGGAAGAACGCCTTAAGACTTTGGAAGCTGAACGTCGGCTTTTAGATTTGAGAAACCAACATTTAGAACTTCGACACAAAGAAAAAAACATATTAGATGCCATTGATGTTATTGAAAAAGCAAAAAAATTTGAAGAAGAAGGGACTAAAAGTTTTTACGCCCTAGTTTTTGATAAACTCCAACTCTTAGTTCAAGAATTAGAAGTCAAATTTCCTCATCTTAAAAATGATAAGGAATATGAAACAATATTGGACGAATTAACTTCTGTGATAAGAGATTACAAAGATAAATTTGCAGTTGAAGCGAATATCACAAATCCTATCAATTCCCCTAATGACAGCATGCGTCTACTTCTAAACAAAATGCAAGAATACAAAAAAGGTCAAGACTTTCCGCGAGAAGTTAGAATTTCCACAAATCGTAGTGATGAAGAAGAAATTCCTCCATACCTTCAATTTCTTCAAGTAAAACCAGAAAAATCTATGCTTTCCACACCAATAATACCAAATGATGTCAGCGAAAGCGGTTTCAGTTTTCAAGAAGCACTTAATCCAAAAGAAGATTTAGAAGAAATTATGAAGGCCTTTGATTTTTATAATGAAGGCAAAAACGATAATAATTCTCATTCTGATAATAACGACTTTTAAATAAATGAATATAATAAACAATTTAAATTAATGAATATTATAAATCACTTAAATTAATCGATATTATTAACAATTTTTAATTCAAAAGATATTATAAAAAGAGGCAAAAGCCTCTTTTTTAGTTTTAGAAAAATAATGTGAGAAATAAGCCTGAGATTACTCCTATTGCAAATTGTAAGACAACTATTCCTAAACTTTGAAGTGGATGTTTTTTGTTTCTTGAAATAAGAATGAAAAGTCCAACTCCCGCTCCCGTAGAAAGTCCTGCGACAAGAGCTGGAAAAGACAAGCCGACAGTGTATAATTCAACTAAAAGAACGCTTGAAGCACAGTTAGGAATTAATCCAACCAAACTTGCAATAATAATTTGAAGATAAATGCCTATGTTGTTTGTAAGTATCGCTTGTATCGCGTCAAGAGTGAAAAATTCTATCAAAAGATTAATAACAAATGTAGCAACGAAAATGTAAATGGCAATTTCAAACATGTGCTTAAATGCATCTAAAAATATGTTATCAACACAGCACTTGCTGTCATGATGACAGTCACTTCCACATTCATCTGTGTGAATATGCCCGCACTCATGTTCGTGATGATGGTGGTGAGGTTTATCCATAATGGCTTTTTCGATATTTTCCATATCAGCAAGCTTAGTTTTGTCGTCCTGTTTTTTCAATTTTTCTTGTTTTCGTTTAGACAAAATTTTAGAAAAAACACTGACAACAAAGTCTATGCCATATCCCCAAATAATTGCCAGCACAATTTTGATAGCAATAAGTAGAAGCATATCAAGAATAGTGTCTGGAGAAGTTATCATAATTGGAATTGCTTCGTCAGATGTAGCAATAAAGACCGCGATAAGTGTTCCAAGTGTCACCTTTTGTTTGGAATATAAATCGGCAATCACGATTGAAAATCCGCATTGTGGCACGCAACCTAAAAAGGAAGCAAACAAAACACTAGTTTTTTTCTTTTTACTTAAAAAGCCGGAAAATTTATGGTTATGGTCATGTGAAAGATATGAAACAAGAAGATATGCCAAAAACAAAATTGGCAACATCAACAAAACATCTTCTACAGTATGAATAAGTGCGTGATAGAAATTTTCCATATCGATTTAGATTATATCACTTTTTTATTTGATTTGTAAAGAAAAATTGAAATTTCTTATAAACAAAAATACAATGTTTGACTTAATTTTTAGTTTATGGTATTCTTTAAATATATATTCTGCTTATTTTAAGTATATAAACTAATTTACCAATTAAAGAAAGGAAATGAATGGATAAAAATAATCTTATTCTCTCTATTAAGAATGTTAATAAGAGATATAAATTAAATAAAACGCAATTTTATCAAGCACTTTTCGACATTAATATCGATTTTCATGCCGGAGAACTTGTTTCTATTGTCGGAGAAAGTGGTAGCGGAAAAAGCACTTTGATGAATTTAATTGGTGGCTTAGACTCCGACTTTAGTGGTAAAATTATTCTTGATAATCAAAATTTGAGAGAACTTTCGGACAAACAACTTGATAAGTATCGTAAAGATAGGGTTGGTTTTGTTTTCCAGTCCTTTAATCTTATCTCTCATTTATCTATTCTAGACAATGTTACACTGGCACTCACTCTTTCAAATGTAAGTGAAAAGGAAAAACTAGAAAGAGCGACCAAGCTTTTAAAAAGTGTTGGACTAGAAAGACAATTAAAGAAAAAACCTAATCAACTCTCTGGCGGACAAAAACAAAGAGTGGCAATTGCTCGTGCTTTAATTAATAACCCTGACGTTATTATTGCTGATGAGCCTACTGGAGCTTTAGATTCCTCCACGTCCATGCAAATCTTAAAAATTCTCAAAGAAATTGCTGATAGTGGTAAACTTGTTATCATGGTCACCCATTCCGAAAAGGTGGCTGCTATATCGTCGCGTGTTATTGAAATTTCTGACGGCAGAATTACTTCCGATAAGGTAAACGAAAATTATATCCGCGATGAAAACATAATAGAAGAAACCAAAAACGATGCAGAAAGTAAAAATGAATTATTACCCAATGAAGAAAGTGACGAAGATTTTGACAATGTAAATGAAGCATTGGATAAAAATTTAATTGCAAAAGAAATTAAAAATAAAAACAAAAAAAATGTTAAACAAAATTTGTCTGTATGGTCGGCAATACGACTATCTTTTCATAATATGTGGGCAAGCAAAACCAAAAACTTTTTAATGGCTTTTGGTGTGGCAATAGGTATCGGTAGTTTAATTTTGATGCTTTGTTTCAATTCTGGAATATCTGACTACATAAACGGAACAATGCTCTCCTACTCTGATCCGACAATAGTCACCATTTCCAAAAAATCGGAAAGTGGACTTAAGTCTTATGAGACCTTCTCAAATGATGAAATTTCAAATTTAACGGATGAAATAAACAGTTACCTACAAGAAGAAGGCTACAATTTTGAAGTGAAAAATGACGAAGACGAAAATATTTACTATGGGTTTGAGGCTTTGACCTTAAATTTAGGCGGAATAAGTGCTACAGTTGGCTACGATTTTACTGCAGATAGCGTTGTTGACTACGAAACTATGGACATCTATTATCTCTATACCACTCCACCATATTATAGTGACAATATCATTACTGGCGAAAAGTCAACAAGCGAAAGTGGTATTATGTTTACTCCTGCTATCTCTAAACTTTTTGGCGATATTGATCCTATCGGAAAAACTGTTCAGATAAAAATCCAAATCACAAATGAGGATGGAACATCTGCAGAATTAGTTTTTTATGAAAAAATAACGGGACTCGTTAATACCTCGTTTCTTTCTAGTTATCCTATGCTCTTTATAGATTATGACTTACTTGCATATCATTATTATAGGCTTACAAACGACAATAACCCTGCCACTCCTGAAAACATTCTTCAGCCTAACATTCTTTATATTCAAACAACAAGCGAGGATATTGCGTCGGCAATAAATAGTTTTATTTCAAACGAACATAGTAGCGACTTAACTGGTTCAATTGAAGATAGTTTCGCTGGAATTTTGTCTGAAGTTGGTTCTACTATCGGTCTTTCATTGACCATAATTTCGTTGGTTGCTATTATAGTCTCCGCTATTATGATTTTGGTTGTTATGTATATGAGTGTCACTGAACGAACGAAAGAAATTGGAGTTTTGAAATCTATTGGAGCACGTAAATCTGACATTAGACTTATATTTACCTCAGAGAGTTTTCTAGTAGGTTTGTTAAGTGGCATTTTAGGTCTTGTTTGTGCTGGAATTTTCATATTGCTTGCCTATATTGTTTTGATTAGCATTGTTGGCATTTCGCCGTTGTCATTTAAATGGTATTATATTTTCATTGCTTTTGGAGTTTCCATAATAATTAGCATTTTAAGTGGATTATATCCAGCAACACGTGCTGCGCGTCTGGATCCAGTTGAAGCATTAAGAAGAGAATAAAAGGAATATTATGACGGATTTTAGAATAGAAATAGCAAATTTTTTGCAAGAAAATTGTGATGAGAAACTTGCAGAATTTCACAAAAAATTAGTATCAACAAAATATAAAATATATGGTATTAGAACTGATTCTTTGAGAAAGTTTGCTAAAATTTTGGCAAAAGAGAATTGTCCCCTTGAAGAAATAAAGCCAAATTCACACGAGGAAATTTTGGTTCGTGGTCTAGTGTTATCAAATATGAAATTATCAGATGTTGAAATTATTGAAGAATTTGAAAAGATAATTGATTATATAGACAACTGGGCAACTTGTGATATGATAGTTTCCAGTTTAAAAAGGTTAAACACAAAAAACAGTTATGTGTTTTTTACAAAGCTACTTTCTTCAACCGACTCTTTTAAAAAGCGAGTTGGTATCATTGGCTTAATGGATTATTTTCTTCTTTCTGACAAAAAAGAGGAAATAATTGACAACTTAACAAAAATAAACGATGACAATTATTATGTTAAAATGGCTATCGCCTGGCTTTTATGCACGTTGATTTGTAAAGATTATGAGTTTGGGAAAACTGCTTTAGAAAAATTTAGTGATAAGTTTATTAGAAATAAAACAATATCAAAATGTCGCGACAGTTTCCGCCTTTCTAAAGAACAAAAAGAAGAGCTTAAAAAGTTTAGGATATAAAACGGCAGAAAGTTTTGCGAGCACGCTCGCGTTTTGCTTTTTAGCAAAACAAATTTTGAAACTTGTTTCAAAATTTAAACTTTCTGCCGTCCTAAAAATCTGCCATCATAAAAAATAGTTTGTATTCAATTAATATCCAATAAAATAAAATCTAAAAGTAAATCTAGTTTAAAAAAATACAACTTTAATTTCCAATTACAAATTTTTTCATTGCTCTTATGGCATAAAAAAAAGAAGTGACTTGCACTTCTTTTAATTATTGTCTGCTGATTTAACTTTTGCAGCTTTACCAGTGAGGTTTCTAACATAGTAGAGTTTTGCTCTTCTAGGTTTACCTTTTCGGACCACTTCAATGCTAGCAATTTTTGGTGAATGAATAGGATATGTTTTTTCAACACCAACGCCATAAGAAATTTTTCTAACAGTGAAAGTTTCTCTAACGCCACCATTTTTTCTAGCAATAACCACACCTTCAAAAGCTTGAATTCTTTCCTTGTCACCTTCTTTAATCTTGACATTAACTCTAACAGTGTCACCGATAGAAAATGCTGGAATAGAATCTTTCATGTTTTCCCTTTCAATTTGGTCGATTATATTAGCCATGACTTATCTCCTTTTTTCAGATTTTCGACATAATGCTCATAATATCAAAATAACAGCGGAACATCAGAAGTCTTTTTGATTATAACATAGTAAAATATAAAATTTCAAGTGTTTTAACGAAATTTTTAAAAAATTTATAAAACACCCTATTCTTTAATTATTGAAATAACCTTTAAGTATCTTGAAAGTTAAAAATCACATAAAGGCATTTTCAATATGCGAGATATCTTCGCCAACAATTTCAATTACATCAAAACGCACATCGGCATCGTAATTTTTGGTTTTGTTTAGATAATATTCTGCAACCATTTTTATTTTTCCTTCTTTCCTATAATCTATCGCTTCAATAGGCCGCCCATATTTCAAAGTCTCTCGCCTTTTAACTTCCACAAAAACAATGATATTTTGGTCTTTGGCAATAATATCAATTTCGCCAAATTTAGTTTTAAAATTGCTTTCTAAAATTTTATAACCTTTCTTTTCAAGAAAATTGACGCTTAAAACTTCGCCGACATTACCTTCAATTTTGTTTTTAGTTTTGTTTTCATCTTTTTGAATCCACATAAATACACCTTAAAAATCAGATTTTTGCTTTTATTTAATTCTAAATAAAAACAATTTTTAATCCAAAGTGATTTTGCCTATACGCGTTTTTCTAAAATCGTCGACAAAAGAGAAACTCGCTCTCTCTAAGTCAACTTCGCCACCAGAAGTCACATATTTGCGAAGTTTCGCAATATCTTCTATATTTTTACAATTTGGATAACGTTTTTCTAAAAACTCAGGATATTTTTCTTTAATTAAAGCAAAAAGTTCTTCAGCAAGAGATGTAAATTCTAAAACTTCATCTCGAACACTTCCAACGAAAGCGAGTTTTTTGGCAATATCTTGGTTTTCAATATTTGGATATAAAGTTCCAGGAGTGTCATAAATTTCAATACCGTCGCCTACATTGAGCCATTGTCCGCTTTTTGTAACTCCAGCTTTATTTCCCGTGACTGTTTTAGCTTTCTTACAAAGGTTATTTACAAGTGAACTTTTACCACTGTTTGGCACTCCAACGACCATAACACGAATGGTTGCTTTGAGTCCTTTATTCATATATTTATCAATTTTGGCTTTAGCCAATTTTTTTATCTTTGATATAACTAAATCACTTTTAAAAGTTGTTGAATTAAAAAGCAGATAGTCTTTTCCCTCCCCTTGAAAATTTGAAAGGAGTTCCCTTACTCTTTTTTCATCAGCTAGGTCAATTTTGTTGATTAAATACAATATTG
This sequence comes from uncultured Clostridia bacterium, assembly GCA_944349415.1. GTDB lineage: Bacteria > Bacillota > Clostridia > Christensenellales > UBA1242 > Caccovivens. The sequence goes on along the minus strand of CALVMX010000009.1, from coordinate 16,620 downwards.
GTTTATTCTCTGCTATTTTAGATAAGGATGGATTAAGAGAAGAAACAGGAATTCTAGCATCCAGCACATAGATAATAACATCAACTTTTTTTAGTTGATTTTCTATATCTTTGAGTGCTTTATTCATATGACCAGGAAACCAATTTATTTTCATCTCTATCCTCTTATAATATATATTGATGTGTTATGTTGGCATACTACACAATATTTTGTGTATTATGCAATTATAACAAGTCAATGCGATTCTTTTTAGTTATTTTTAAACTTTCTTCCTTGCGCCACTTTTCAACCTCTTGATGATTTCCAGAAAGTAAAACTTCTGGAACTTTCAAGCCCATAAATTCTGCCGGCCTTGTGTATTGAGGATATTCTAAAAGTCCATTGGAAAAACTTTCATTTAAAAGGCTTTCTTCACTTATAACACCATCGATAAATCTTGAAAGAGTGTCAATAATGACCATAGAAGGCAGTTCTCCACCTGTTAAAACATAGTCACCTATTGAAATTTCTTCTATATCGTATAATTGAAATATTCGCTCATCTACACCTTCATAATGCCCACAAACAAAAATTAAATGTTCAAAGGTTGAAAGGTCTTTGGCAATTTTTTGGTTAAAAGTTTTACCTCTTGGAGAAGGAAACACAATTTTTGAATTTTCTTGCTTTACGCTTTTGATAGCATCATACAGTGGTTGAACGGTCATAAGCATACCTGCCCCACCGCCAAATGGATAATCATCACATTTTTTGTGTTTATCCAAAGAAAAGTCGCGTATATTTATGACATTAATTTCTAAAATTCTATTGTCAGTCGCTCTTTTAAGTATACTACTTTGAAGTGGAGTGAACATTTCTGGAAACAAAGTTAAAATATCAATTTTCATAGTCTGTCTTTGCTCCTTCATATTCTTTTCTTATTACATAAACAGAAGTTTTGTCTCCAGTCTTAAAAATGGCGCTCACAAAAGGTATTTGATATAATCTTTCTCCTTCTTTCACTATTACAATGTCATCAAAACCAAAATTTTCGACACCCATAATTTGTCCTACATAATCGCTTTTTTCGTCATATAAAATTTGACCTACAAGGTCATCAATTAAAAATTGATTTGATGGAATTTTATAAAACTCTTCTTTATCAATATAAATGAGACTGTTTCTATATTTTTCTGCCGTATTCCTGTCTGGAATAACATCAAAAGTAGCATAAGCATAACCTAACCTAAATGTGCAAGATTTAGTTTTAACCGGTTTTTTATTGATAAAAAATTCATGCTTGCCATTAAAAATCGCAGGGATATCAACAAGAGGAAAGATTTTAACTTCCCCTTTTATTCCCTGCGGTTTAATGATTTTACCGACACAAAGTAACTCCATTAGTCACCAAACTTAACAAAGATTTTTTTATGTTCTTTTGCACCAATGGATTTAATAATAGTTCTGATACTGCTTGCCATTTTACCATTTTTGCCGATTACTTTGCCGATATCTTCGCTTGCAACTTTGACAACAAAAGTTATGGATTTTTCTCCTTCTTCTTTTGTTATTTCCACTTCGTTTTCATTTTTAACCAGTGTTTTAACTAATAGTTCAAGTAATTGTTGCATATTTGTCTCCTTTAAGGGATAACCCTATTTTAGTAAAATTTTGCAAATTTATTTGCTTTCAGTTGAAATAACACCGCTCTTAACTAAAATTGATTTTGCAGTTTCTGTTGGAAGAGCACCATTTTTCAACCATTTTGTTGCTTTTTCGTTGTCGATTTTTATTTCTGCTGGATTTGTCAAAGGATTATAAGTTCCAAGAATATCAATAAATTTTCCATCTCTTGGGCTCTTTGAATCAGCAACAACAACGCGGTAGAAAGGTGATTTTTTATCTCCCATTCTTGTTAATCTAATTTTAACAGCCATTTTTTCTCTCCTTTTAAATTAAATCTTTTGTTATATATACTAACTTTCGTTAGGACATACCAATTTGAATTTCCGTGTTATAATCTTTATTTTTTGTTAGTTACGTTATCTAACCTATAAGCTTACAATTTAAAGCATTTTTTATCGACCAAACATTCCTCGCATACCATGTTTGTTGTTTTTCAACTGTTTCATCATTTCTTTGGACTGCTCAAATTGCTTTAAAAGTTGATTTACTTGTTGTATGCTTGTTCCACTTCCGTCAGCAATTCTTTTACGTCTGCTAGCTTTGATTATCTCAGGATTTAAGCGTTCTTCCTTAGTCATACTTTGAATTATGGCTTTGTTGACAGCAAGTTGTTTTTCGTCAATAGCCACGCCTTTTAACTTGCTTGCAGCACCTGGAATCATTTTTAAAATATCATTAATTCCGCCCATTTTTTTGAGGTTTTCCATTTGAACAAGATAATCTTCAAAGGTAAAGGAATTTTCGCGAAATTTCTCTTCTAATTTTTTTGCCTCTTCTTCTGTAACCGCCTCTTGAGCCTTTTCTATGAGTGACAAAACATCGCCCATACCTAAAATTCTGCTGGCAATTCTGTCTGGATAGAAAGGTTCTATATCGCCGATTTTTTCGCCTACACCTGAAAACTTAATAGGTTTTCCAGTAATCGCTTTTATGGAAAGAGCAGCACCGCCACGCGTGTCGCCGTCAAGTTTTGTAAGAATGACACCAGAAATGTCTAGGTCCTTGTTGAAGCTTTCGCTTATTGTCACAGCATCTTGTCCAGTCATAGCATCTACAACAAGCAAAATTTCTTGAGGTTTGACTTCTTTCTTTATCTCTTTGAGTTCATTCATCAGCTCTTCATTGATATGAAGTCGACCTGCAGTATCTATTATAACCACATCAAAGCCCTGTTTTTTTGCATGGTCGATCGCTTGTTTAGCAGTCTTAACTGGATTTTGAGTTCCCCTCTCAAACACTTCACAATTTGCTTGTTTGCCGACAACTTGCAACTGATTTATAGCGGCAGGCCTATAAATGTCACAAGCAACCAAAAGAGGTTTTTTTCCGCTTTTCTTAAGATATGCTCCAAGTTTTCCGCACATGGTCGTTTTTCCAGCACCCTGAAGTCCACACATCATTAATATTGATGGATTATGAGATAATTGAAGTTTTTGGTCTGTGCTTGACATGAGTGCTGTAAGTTCGTCTTTAACAATTTTAATTACCATTTGCCCTGGCGTCAAACTTTTCATCACGTCTTCGCCGAGTGCTTTTGCTGAAACGTTGTTTATAAAGTTTTTTGCCACCATATAGTTAACATCAGCTTCAAGCAGAGCAATTCTAACTTCTCGCATAGCCTCTTTAATTTCAAGCTCGGTAAGTTTTCCTCGTTTTGTAAGCTTGGAAAAGATGTGATTTAATCTTTCTGATAAATTTGAAAATAATGCCATTAAATATCTCCCAAAATTTCTTCGACTTTTTTATTTATATCATTTAACGATTTTAAATTTTTTAATTCGTTTAAAGAGTTCTTTAAATTTTTCTTCTTCTCTAATAGGTGTAAACTTTTTTCGTAAGCATCCAATTTTTGACAAGATTTGGTTATGCTGTCTAAAATTGCTTGCCTTGTCACTCTTCTCTCCTTAGCAATTTCTGCAAGTGTCATATTATAGTCAAAATATTGCTTCATTATCACTTGCCTATCTTCGCTGAGAAGTTTTCCATATGTTTCAAACAGTTCACCATAGCGAACAAAATCTGTAAGTTCAATTTTTGCCATTTACCACCTAATTTGTAAAGTAAAATTGCTTTACGTTTTGTATTATAGCAAATATTTTTAATAAAATCAACTGTTTTTTCTATTTTTTATTAAAAATTTTAGATTTAGTTACAGTTGGCGGATTTTTAATTTTTAACTATGTTAAAAATTTTTTGAAAACTTTGTTTTCAAAAGCCCACGTGTTAATCACGTGGGCAAAATCCGCCCTCCACAAAACCTAATATTCTAAAAAACCACAAATACTTAAAATAAAATTTTTCTAATCTATAAAAGATGAGAAATCACAAAATCACTTACAAGATAATATTTTTTATTTAAATATACCCTATCGCCCTTTTCAAATAGAATTCCCTTTTTAACAAACATTTGATAGTTTTCATTGTTTTGCATTTTATAGCCCAATTTATCTAAAACTTTTAAATCAACACCTAATATACATCTAAGTCCTAAAAATATTCTCTCTTCAATTTCTGTTTTAGAGTTATTTTCATCTTGGAATTTAACGCCATTAAAATATTCTTTCAAAGTGTTTGCATTTGCCACTCTTTTGCCATTTATATAGGAATGAGCGGAGATTCCAAAACCAATATATTCTCCAAAATTCCAATAATTCAAATTATGTCTGCTTTCATAACCACTTAATGCAAAATTGCTAACTTCATACTGGTGAAAATTCTTTTTCTCCAGATATTCTACCAGTTTTTCATATTCATTTGCCACTTCTTCCTCATTAAGCGGAAGATACTTTTGAGAGTTAAATTTTTCAAAAATAGGCGTATTTTCATGTATTTCAAGCATATATGCCGAAATATGCTTAACTCCAAGCTCTATCAAGGTTTCGGCATACTTATAAACATCTTTTTCATTTTCTAAACCAATAATCAAATCAGCAGAGATGTTGTCAAAATATTTGCTTGCAAGTTTGATGCTTTTTATCGCCTCATCTTTGTTATGTAGCCTGCCAATTTTTTTTAATGTGTCATTATTTAAACTTTGCACACCAATGCTAATTCTATTGATACCTAAATTTTTATATTCAAAAAGTTTCTCTTCGCTAAGAGAATTTGGATTTACCTCAATGGTTATTTCGGCGTCTTTTTTGATTTTAAAATTGGATTTTAGGGTATAAAAAATTTTCTTTAAATTTTCAATACTTAAAATTGATGGCGTGCCACCGCCAATATAAATGGTTTTGACAACTTTAGAAGTTTTGAAATTTTCCATTTCTTTTGTTAAATAATCAATATATTTATCTTCTTCTTTTTCATTTACACAAAAAGACACGAAAGCACAATAATCGCACTTTCTTTCACAAAAAGGTATATGAATATAGATAGATATTTCGTTATTCTTCATCATTCAATTTTAAAATACTCATAAAAGCTTCGGAAGGTATTTCAACCGAACCAATTTTTCTCATTCTCTTTTTCCCTTCTTTTTGTTTTTCGAGAAGTTTTCTTTTTCTTGTTATATCTCCACCATAACATTTAGCAAGCACGTCTTTACGAAGAGCTGAAATTGTTTCGCGAGCGATAATTTTGTTGCCAATACAAGCTTGAATAGGCACTTCAAAAAGTTGACGAGGAATAATTTTCTTAAGTCGTTCGGCAAGTTCTCTGCCACGATTATATGCCTTGTCTTTATGAACTATCATAGAAAGAGCGTCGCACTTTTCGCCGTTTAAAAGTATATCAACTCTAACAAGGTCGGCAGGTGCGTAACCCTTTTGTTCATAGTCAAAACTAGCATAACCATGCGTTCTTGATTTTAAACTATCAAAAAAATCATAAATAATTTCGCCAAGAGGTAAGTCATAGTTTAATTCCACTCTTCGTTTGTCAAGATAAGTCATATTTTTGTATACACCACGTTTATCTTGACATAAGTCCATAATTGCACCGACATATTCTGGCGGAGTAAAGACATTCACTTTAACCATTGGCTCCTCAATTCTTTCAATTTCCACTTGAGGCGGCAAGTTGGACGGATTTGAAATTTCAAGCATATCACCGCTTGTCTTATAAACATGATAACTTACGCTTGGTGCTGTTGTGATGATGTCTAAATTAAATTCTCTCTCCAGTCTTTCAGTTATTATTTCAAGGTGTAATAATCCTAAAAAACCACAGCGAAAACCATAGCCAAGTGCGGTCGAATTTTCGGCAGAAAACTGCAGGCTGGCATCATTGAGTTTTAATTTATCGAGCGCATCTTTAAGTTCGCCATATCTTGCTCCGTCAACTGGAAAAATACCACAAAAAACAACAGGTTGGACTTCTTTATAGCCAGCAAGAGCCTCTTCTGTCGGCTCTTCTGCTGAGGTTATGGTGTCGCCCACTTTAACATCTTGAATGGTTTTAATAGAGCCAGCAAGATAACCAACATCGCCGGCAGAAAGGACTTCCGTTTCTTTCGTGTTTGGCACAAAAATGCCAACTTCAGTCACTTCAAAAACTTTTTTTGTTTGCATCATTAAAATTTTATCGCCTTTCTTTACTTGTCCGTCAAAAACACGAATGAGACAAATTGCCCCCTTAAAATTATCATAGTGACTATCAAAAATAAGGCACTTCAGTTTTCCGTTTATGTCTCCTTTTGGTGCAGGGATTTTTTCAATAATCGCCTTTAAGACGTCTTCAACATTTGTGCCGTCTTTGGCAGAAATACATGGACAATTCTCAGCATCAAGCCCTATAACTTCTTCAATTTCCTTTTTTACTTCTGGTACTCTTGCAGATGGCAAATCTATTTTGTTTATGACAGGAATTGTTTCTAAGTTGTTGTCTAAAGCAAGATAGGTGTTTGCGAGAGTTTGTGCTTCGACGCCTTGTGAGGCGTCTACAAGAAGTATGGCTCCTTCACAAGCAGCAAGTGAACGCGAAACTTCATAAGTAAAGTCCACATGCCCCGGTGTGTCAATTAAATTAAGTATATATTCTTCGCCATTGTAATCATAAATAAGCCTTGTTGGTGCGAGTTTAATCGTGATTCCTTTTTCTCTTTCAAGTTCCATACTATCCAAAATCTGTTCTTGCATTTCACGTTTTGAAACAGTGCCGGTAAGTTCAATAAGTCTGTCCGCCAACGTGCTTTTGCCATGGTCTATATGTGCAATTATACAAAAATTTCTTATATGCTCTAAATTACTCAAAGTTTTCTCCTACCGAAATTATACAACATTAAAAAAGATTTTTTCAACTAAATAAAACAATTAGTATAAAAATACTAATTTGTTTTAAGCTTTTATATTTAAATTTATAACATATTTCTGTCAGTTTGTTAAAATATTACTCTTCAATTTGCTCTTTTAAATCGTCAATAAGCTCTAATAGTTCATTGATAAGATTTGCGAAAGAAACATTGTAAGTTTCGCCAGTTTCTCGCATGGTTATTTCAGCCGAGCCATTTGCTATTGACTTTGGACTGACAATAACACGAATTGGCATTCCCATAAGTTCACTGTCAGTAAGTTTCACACCTGCTGAAACATGCCTATCATCAAATAAAACTTCAATTCCAGCATCTAACATTTTCTTATAAAGTTCATTTGAAATAACTTCGACATTCTCATCATCCAACCTAAGAGGACAAAAATGAACTTGCCATGGCGCAATAGTCATTGGCCAAATAATTCCTTTTTCATCCGCCTTTTCTTCAATTACAGAAGCAATAGCTCTGCCAACTCCAATGCCATAACAGCCCATAATTGGCTCCATGGTTGTTCCGTCTGGCATACTAACTTTCATGCCCATAGACTTGGTATATTTTGTGCCAAGTTGGAAGATATTTCCGATTTCAATTCCGCGTGTCAACCTCAATTTCTCGCCACAAACAGAACAAGTGTCACCTTCTTTTACAAGAGCGATATCGTTGTATTCTGCGTTTTCTAAATCACGACTTGCCGAAACATTAATATAGTGATAGTCCGCTTTGTTAGCGCCTGTGACAAAATTTGTCAAATTCTTTACTGAAAGGTCATAAAAAACATGAGAATTTTCCGGAAGTGTAAGATTAACACACCCAATATTGCCAGCAACAAGCCCAAATTTGTCAGTGTCAGCGATTTTTATTTCACTTTTAACAAGTTTTGCTAATTTCTTTTCGTTTATATCATAATCTCCTCGAAGAAATGCTACAACAAGTTCGCCTTTTTCTGTTTCATAGCAAACCGCTTTAACTGTCCTTGAAGGCTCTGTTTCAAGAAAATGACATACTTCTTCAATAGTTTTTGCATTGCCCGTAAAAACTTCTTTAAGTTCCTTTTCTTCGGTCTCTACATCTTGTCTTATACCTTCAGCCACTTCCATATTTGCCTTATAGCCGCAATGGTCGCATAGGACAAGTCTATCTTCGCCAGCTTCAGTTACAAGCATAAATTCATCAGCCACTTTTCCGCCCATAATACCGCTGTCACTTCGAACAGAGATGAAGTTTTTAAGTCCGATACGTTTATAAATTCTGTTGTATGCATCATATGCTTTTTTATAGTAATCGTCCAAATCCTCTTGAGAAGTATGGAAAGAATAGGCATCTTTCATCGTGAACTCTTTTACACGAATAAGCCCACCACGTGGACGCGCTTCATCACGGTATTTTGTTTGAATTTGATAAATCATACAAGGTAATTGCTCATGTGATTTTACTGTGTTCATAACCATATGAACGGCTGCCTCTTCATGTGTCATACCTAAAAGCATATCATGCCCTGTTCTATCTTTGAAACGCAAAAGTTCCTCTTGAATGGAGTTATATCTTCCTGAAAGTTCCCAAAGTTCTCTTGGCATAACAACAGGAAACAAAACTTCTTGACCGCCAATTTTGTTCATTTCTTCGCGGATAATTGCTTGAATTTTCTGACTTACACGCTGAGCCGGTGGTAGAAGAGAAAAAATACCTGAACTCACCTGTTTTATGTAGCCAGCACGAAGCAAAAATATGTGACTTTTAAGCGTCGCACCGTTTGGAACTTCTTTTAATCTTTCGCCAACAAGTTTACTAAGTTTCATTCTATTTCCTCCTCAACGATTTTGTCAAATTCTTTCTTTATTTCAAACAATTTTTTGGAAGTTTTAGAGAGCTCTTTTTGGCAAAATTTAGCAAGTTCCACTGCTCTGTCAAAAAGTTTCTCGCTCTCAGATAATGAAAGTTTTTCATTTTCGAGCTTGTTTGTAATCTCTTCAAGTTCTTTTATTGCTTCTTCGTAATTCATAACCTTTCCTCACTTTTTGCTAATATCTTTCCGTCAATAAAGTTGATTTCTATCTGTTCTTTCAGTTCCACATCCGCCGCTTTATCGACACTTTTACCATTCTGCTCGATTTTTGCATAGCCACGCCTTAAAATTTCTTTTGGATCTATACGTTTTAAAATGTTATCTTTGATTTCAAGTTTATGGTTTTCATTTTCGATTATTTTTTCGATTAAATCGGATAATTTGCTTGTATTTTCAAACAAAACACTTTTTCTGTCTTCCATAAAATCTTCCATTTGAGAAGTTAAGGTCGAAATGGTGTCCTCAAATTCTTCCGTTTTGTCGCCTATTTTTAGCATAAGTTCGCGTGATATTTTTTTAAAAAACATTTTAAGAGTTTCTTTTTCTTTTGAAGTGTCTTGTGTAACAAGTTCAGCTGCGGCACTCGGTGTGGGCGCTCTAAGGTCACTGACAAAGTCAATTATTGTGAAATCTGTTTCGTGACCAACTGCGGAAATAATCGGTTTTTGACAATTAAAAGTCGCCCTTGCCACGCACTCAGTGTTGTAGGCGGCTAGATCTTCCATTGAACCACCACCGCGTGCGACGATTACGACATCCACATTGTCATAATCAGAAAAGAAATTAATGCCCTCACATATTTCCTTTTCCGCACCGTTTCCTTGCACTTTAGTGTTGTATAAAACGATTTCCACTGAAGGATTTCTTCGCCAAGTGACATTTTTGATATCTTGAATAACAGCACCCTCTTTTGAAGTGACCACACCAATCCTTTTGATAGTTTTTGGAAGTGCTTTTTTCTTAGCGACATCAAAAAGTCCTTCGCTTTCTAGTTTATTTTTAAGTTCAACAAATTTTTGATACAAAAGTCCTTGTCCAGCTGGCTCAATTCTATAAACCACATAATTAAAACGACCGCTTTTGGTATAGAAATTTGGACCGCCGTATAAAGTTACCAAATCTCCCTCATTAACTCCTTCAAAAGCGGAAATATTAAAACAAACACATGGAAGAGAGCTCTCTTCATCTTTAACAGAAAAATATATAGCATTCTTAGCCCTAGACACACCAAAAACTTCTCCAACAACATTTACGCTGTGAAGAAGTTCCTCATTGTTAAATATATCTCTAACAATACTATTAAATTTAGTGACGCTTATCGTTGTTATCATTCGCTTCTCATTATTGCCGAAAGTAGCCCGTTTATAAATTTACTGCTTTTAAAAGTGGAATATTTTTTTGCAATTTCCAAAACTTCATTGATGACAACCGCTTCTGGAGTTCCGATATATTTAATTTCGGTTAACGCTAGAAACACGAGTGCTAAATCAATGCGAAAAACTCTTGAAATATCAAAATTTGTGAGATTTTTTTTAACTATTTCTTCTAGCTCTTCTCTATGTTGTTCATATAAAGAAAAGAGTCGCTCGCAAAATTCTTTATCTTCTTCTTTTTTGAGTGGACTTGTCACTTCAATTAAAGTTTCTTCTTCCGCATCCTTAAAAAGAGTTTCAAAAATGAGTTTAAAGGCACTTTCTCTTGCCTCTCTACGCATCTGCCACCTCTTTGTCACACTCAACATCCATAATATGAACATTGATTTTAAGCGGTTTAAGTGCCACCATTGTTGCTAGCGAATTACGAATGTTCTCTTGCACGCGATAAGCAATGTCTGGCACATTAAAGCCGATATAAATGTTTATATAAACATCAATAGTGAGTGCTCCATTTTGTTCAAACTTAATTTCCACGCCATCATCATAGCGATTAACCATTTTTTTATACCAAGGTCTATGACGATTACAAACGCTTTCCACCCCGTTAATTTCTTTTGCTGCAAGATTAATTATAGAAACCAAAATATTTCTATCAAGCGTAATTTTGCCTTTGTTTCTATTATCTTCACTTTTAACTGCCATAAAATCTCCTTTTATAGCACTATTTTAGCATAAACATTTTTTTTTGTAAACTAATTTATAAATTAAACAGAAGGAATTACCACAATATTTTTTGGTTCAACACCTAATTGCTCCATAACTGTTGTTTTTATTTGAGCAACTTCTCCGGCTGTAAGTTCACTGCTGTCAACAACGACATTGATTTTTTCACCAATAGAAATCACGCAGTCAGAAAAGCCAAGAGCTTTGATAAGACCTTCAACAGCAAGTTCTTTTTCCATTTCAGCAATAAGTTCCAATTTTTGATTTTCAGCATTTTGAACAGCTTCCTCAGTTGAATTTTCGTTATCAATTATAGCATCCAAATAAAGCATTTGTTGGTCGCGAGATGTTTCTCTATCATTTCTGTAAGAAACAAAATAAGATGTTGTTGTCGTTGTGTTTGTTGGCTCTGTTATACTGTTGTTTAAAACAATGTTTAAATAGCCTGTAACTCCAAGTAAAACTATCATAACTGTAAGAATAATTATTTTTGTTCTTTTTTTCATTTTTATCTCCTTTTAAATTTATGAAAGAATTGTTATGTCACTTTCATCTATTTCAAGAATAGTTGTGACCGCTTCCAAAATATCCATTTTTATACTGAAATCTTCACTACCTTTGGCAACTATGACCACCCCCTTTATTACAGGATAAATTTCTTTAACAACAATAGGCTCATTATCAATTATTATCGTTGTCTCCAAGTTCGATGTATTTCCATTTGAGCCGGTTGTTGTTTCAGTATCCGTTGCGTATTCGTAACTAAAGCCACTTTCAAGAGTTATAAGGACACTGACTTCGCCCACGCCAGAAATTTTCGATAATACATTACTTAATTTATTCTCGAGGTAGTCCACATATTCCTCAGAAGAAGAATATTCTTGTGTCGTATTTGGGCTATTTATGTCGACATCTTCCTTGTCCACAAAAAAGGCAAAATAGCAAACGCAGACGACAATACCTAAAAGCATGGCAATGTAAATTTCAATATGTCTTACTCCCTTCAATTTACTCCAAAACTCTTTCAAACTTTTCATAACAAACTCCTTTATTCCAAATATGATATGTTTACACCGCTAAATGCAGAAATGCTATAGATAACTTCTTCTATTTCTTCTTTTGCTTTTTCTTTATTCGTAAAATTTCCAGAAAATGCCATATCGCGTAAATCGACAGAAATTTCATATATTTCCATATTTTCGACATCAGCAATAAAAGTTATTTTTATGTTTTCTATTCCCCTATTTTCAAGTTCGTCCACTATATCGTTTTGTAAAGCATTAAGTTTCGCCATGTTGATTTCATACAGATAATCTTCTTGTAGTTCAATTTCGTAAGAGGAAAGAAAACTTGAAAAATCCATTTCTTTGTTTAATAATTTCGGAAGCGGTGAAATGATAACAAAAATAGTTATAAAAGCAAATATACCGCGTATATATCTATTTATTTGTCCTTCTGGTAAAATAAACTCACAAAGAACAGAAAGTAAGATGATTCCTGCAATAGATAAAAGCCATTCTGACATTTCTCCTCCTTTAAATTAGATTTGCACTCATCATGATAAGTCCAGTCATAATCATATACATAAAGGCAACTGCCACAATAAGTGCAATAAGCATTGACATACTCTTAGAAATATCGCTTACAAAGTTTGCTATCTTTTTGTCGCCAATAGGCTCAATTATGCCTGCCATAAACTTTAGAGAAAGCATAAAAAGAACCAAACTCAATATTGGTGAAATTGTCGCAAATAAAACAAGAAGAAGTCCCGCTGTTCCAACCGCATTTTTAATAAGCATACTGGAAGCTAAAACTATCGAAAGCCCATCGCTTACATATCCACCAATTATTGGCACATAACTTTTAATGGTATATTTTGCCGTTCGAATAGAAAGTCCGTCCACAGCACTTGCCGATATCCCTTGAATAGTCATAAAGCCAAGAAAAATCGTGAAAAGAAGTCCTATTGCCCATTTGAATGTTCCTTGCAGAAAGGAAACAAATTTATCTAATTTTATATTATTGGATAGATTTCCAACTATAGAAAAAATGATAGAAAAAATGAAAATCGGCATCAAAAAGTATGTTATAAGGTATATAAAAACATTTCCAAGCATGGCAATAGCTGGCTGATATAAACTTACCGAGACAGTGCCACCTACCGCAGTTAAAAGAGTGAGTAAAACAGGGAAAATGCCGTCCATCAGAGATTTCATACCGCTAAGCGTGGAAGATGTTAACGATATGAGCTCCACCAAAATCGCTCCAATAAAGACTATGACGACTCCATAAGTGACAAAATGCACCACGTTGCCTATAGATTTTCCGTTGGTTTGCGGTTTCAAATTAGCGATCATACCACCTAGAATAGAAACGGCTATTATGCTGGCTATAATCGGCAAATAGGACAGTAGTCCATCCCAAAGAAGAGAAAGAACGGAAGAAAAAAGACTATTACTTTCTAAATATTCTCCGCTTATCAAACTTTCCACTTTGGCTTCAAAACCACCAGAAAAGAAATTCTTAACTTCTCCCTCTAAGTTGTCTAAATATGTCTCTATCGCGGAAAAATCTAAATTCCCAATTTGTTCATCGATTTCTTCTTCAAGTTCTTGTTCTATATCTTCCACTTCTTCACTTTCTGCACGGACATAAGGTATATTTAGAACATAACCGTCCAAAGTGAAACTGCCAAAAAAGGAAGATATGAAAATAATGAAAATTACGATAAAAATCCATTTTTTCTTCTTTTTTATAGATTCCTTCTTCATTGTGGTATTAACTCCATCACAATTTCAAGAATACTTGTTATGATTGGCAGTGCCATAACAAGAATGATTATTTTCCCTCCTAGAAGGACTTTGTCGCCTAAACTTTGATTTCCAGTATCCGAACATATGCTTGCTGTAAATTCAATTAGATATCCAACTCCGATAATTTTAAAAATGATAGAATAAAGAGAGGTGTTGACTTGTGTTAAATTAAAAATATTATTGAAAACTTCAAAAACACTAGAAAGGTAAGAAATAAGCATAAAAAGAAGAATAATCCCGCCAACAATGGATATAAAAATGGCGAAATCTGGACGAATAGGTTTGACTATAAGTGTGGCAACACAAGTTATAAGTGCAATAGCAATTATTTTATAAATCGCGTCCATTTTTCCTCCTTTTTTAGTGCATTTTAAGGCTTGAATAATATTTTTTAGACGTTTTGAGAATTTAAATAATATTTTTTAGACGTTTTAGAAGTTTAAATTTGCTATTTTTAAAAGAAAAAATACTTTTAATTAAAGATTAAAAGATAAAACTAATTTTTGCTAAAGTGTCATATAAAGGTTAAAGATGGTTCTCAGACTGTCAAAAAGATTTGAGATCATATTTATAACCATTAAAAGCACGATAACCACTCCGGCAAGAGTCGCCAAAGTGGCTATATCTTCTTTACCACTATTTTTAAGGATTTGGCTTATAACTGCAGTTAAAATGCCAATAGCAGCTATTTTAAAAATGATATCAACATCCATAAATCCCTCGCTTTATTTTCTAAAAATGTTGGTATAACGCGTTGTTGAAGAATAATTTAAAAATTTAAGTTAATATTTGAAAGTTTTTCTTTGCATTAAGAAGCATCTTAAATCAGCAAAATAGTGAAAAAAAGTCCTGCTACAATGGAAAGTTTAAGTGAAAGAGAGCCATATTTTTTGTGTTCTTTTTCCGTTTCCTCTTTTTTCTCGTTAAATCGCTGTATAAATGAGGTTATTTCTTTTGTTTGGTTTTCCACGTCGCTTCTTCCCAAAGTTTTGAGAAACAAAAGAATGAATTCCTTTTCATCTTGTTTCAAACAATTTGCTTTTTGAAAAATATCATTTATAGTCAACTCATTTTTTTTATCAAGATAGGAAACAAAACCTTCATCAATGCCAAGCAAATTTTTTTTAGTCCCCGCATCAAAATTTTCAATAAGAATCTTAAGGCGTTCACGCGAAAAATTGATTTCCACTGAAAGTTTTTCGGCAAGCATAATTAAACTTGCATAAAACTTTTTACGCTTATTGTATTTTGAGTAAGTGATGTAACCCACAAAAACGCAAATGCAAAATATAACGACAATTAAAACGTATTTCATAACACCTCCTTAAAACTTACTTGAAAGCCTAGAAAAGTTTTCATTATAGATTCCCTCAAACGTTCCTGGTCCGTTACGTTTTGACAAAAGAACATAACGTCGAAAGATTTTTTCTTGAATAAGTTTTTGAAAAAGCGGTTTGTGACAAAAGGTTTCAATGCTATCTGCATGCGTCGTTGCCAGCACTTTAACACCTGAAGTCGAAGCATAAAGTATGGCATCTATATCCTCTTCCTGCCCCACTTCGTCAGTTATGATAAGGTCAGGCGAAAGAGAGCGAATACCATTTTCAAAACCCACCTTTTTTGTGGAGAAGGAAATTTTGTCATAAAAATTGGAAGAAAGTTTGGTGTCTAACTCTCCTCTCTCGTCCAAAAGTAGCACATTAAGAGCATTATTTCTTTCGCCAAGTTGATTTACAAAATCTTTTAAAAATGTCGTCTTACCGCAACCTGGCGGAGAAATAACAAGGGTATTTTCCACTCCGCTTTCAGTGACAATAAACGGAAAAGCAGAAAGAGAACAGTTTTTGACATTATGAGGTATTCTTATATTGCACGAGTAAAAATTTGTCATAGTTTTAATCACGCCATTTTCTTCAACAATGTTACCACCTATTCCAATTCTAACGCCGTTTTCCGTGACAATAAAGCCCTTTTTGATTTGTTCGTTCACTGAATAGATGGAGCACTCGCTGGCACGAAAAATAATATCCTCGATGACAATTTTGCTGGCATAAAGAGCAGATGAAAGATTACTAGTGGCTCCATTTTCACTTAAAAAATAGTTTTTCCCACTAACACAGACAATGATAGGCTTATCTGCACGAAATCTAATTTCATTTACAGCTTTTAGGTTGACTTTTCTGTCAATTATACTCCAAATCTTTTCTGGCAAAATCTTGCTTAACATTTTCTCTCCCCCTAAAAAACTCTATGGGAGTATAAAGAGAATAAAAACTCCTTCTATTCGCGAATTTTTACTTTTTTTGTCATAAAAAAAATGATTATAATAAAAATAAAAAAATTCATAGAAAACTCTATGAATTTAATTTATAATTTTAATTTCTTAATTAATATGAATATATTCCGTTACTTGAATGGTAAATCGCATGCCAAGATATGAGGTTGGCGTTTGGTTAACCTCTCCGCCACCTTGTGTGTAACATGTGACGCTATTTAAATTCGAGCCTAAATCTCGAACAAAATAATAATTTCCTTCGTCTGTCATTTTTAAATAGTCCTTGACTAGATCAGAAAATTCTGTTGAGTAAGTGCCTATAACACTTTCTATTTCCTCACTTGAAGATAAGAATATGTTGTTTGTTGATGTGGTTACAGTTGGAAGAGCATTGCTGTTAAATGTTTCACTTTCCGCACTAAATTCAACTAAATATTCTCTTTCATTTGGCAAGAAATTGTTGTAGTAATAGTCTATAAATGAAAAGTCGTTTCCTGTTTCATAGCCGTCACCTAAGCCGAGCGAGCTATTTGAGTATCTGCCAATGTAGACCACACTTTCCATAACAGCTAGAGTATCTGTTGAGACATATCCTGACTGTGATGATGTAGCATCTGTGTCAAGTATCCAACGAACCGGCTCCACTCTATACCAATTACCAAAATAGTTGCAATATT
>CALVMX010000008.1 GCA_944349415.1 uncultured Clostridia bacterium | reverse complement strand
TCCATTAAAAGAGAGATGGGCACAAACTATAAGGCAAAATTAAACGGAAAGGAATATTCTCCACAAGAGATTTCTGCTATGATTTTGTCAAAATTAAAACAAGACGCAGAAAGTTATTTAGGCGAAAAAGTGACTCAAGCAGTTATCACAGTGCCTGCATACTTCAACGATAGCCAACGTCAAGCAACAAAAGACGCCGGAAGAATTGCTGGACTTGATGTTCTTCGTATCATCAACGAACCAACTGCCGCTGCGCTTGCTTATGGACTTGACAAAGGCGAAAACAAAAATCAAAAAATATTAGTTTATGACCTTGGTGGTGGAACATTCGATGTTTCTATTTTGGAAATAGGCGATAACGTTTTTGAAGTTTTGTCAACAAACGGTAACACTCGTCTTGGCGGTGACGATTTTGATAACAGAATTATTGATTTCTTAGTGGAAGAATTTAAGAAAGATAATGCTGGTATGGATTTATCTAAAGATAAACTTGCTATGCAAAGATTAAAGGAAGCCGCAGAAAAAGCAAAAATCGACCTTTCTGCAACTCCAAAAACAACAATTTCTCTTCCATTCATTACTGCTGATGCAAATGGTCCAAAACATTTGGAAGTTGAACTTACACGTGCAAAATTTGACCAACTCACTGAAGATTTGGTTAAAGAAACCATTGACTGCGTGACAAAAGCACTCGCTGATGCTAAACTTACAAAAGGCCAAATTGACAAAGTTATTTTGGTTGGTGGTTCAACTCGTATTCCAGCAGTTGTGGAAGCAGTAAAAGAATACACAGGAAAAGAACCATACAAGGGCATCAACCCAGACGAATGTGTGGCTATCGGTGCTGCTATTCAAGCGGGCGTGCTTGCAGGTGACGTTAAAGACGTTCTTCTTCTTGACGTTACTCCACTTTCACTTGGAATTGAAACAATGGGTGGAATTTTCACAAAATTAATTGAAAGAAACACCACAATCCCAACAAGAAAGAGCCAAATTTTCTCAACCGCAACAGATAATCAACCAGGTGTTGATATTCATGTCCTTCAAGGCGAAAGAGAATTTGCTGCACAAAACAAAACTCTTGGAAGATTCCAACTTTCTGACATTCCACCAGCACCAAGAGGGGTTCCTCAAATTGAAGTTACTTTCGATATTGATGCAAACGGAATTGTTAAAGTTTCTGCAAAAGACCTTGGAACAAACAAGGAACAAAATATTACAATCACTGCTTCATCTAACTTGAAAGAAGAAGATATTCAAGCCGCTATTAAAGAGGCAGAAGCACATGCTGAAGAAGATAAGAAACATAAGGAACTTGTCGAAACAAAGAACCAAGGAGATAACCTTGTTTACGGTCTTGAAAAACTTTTGAAAGAAAGTGGTGACAAGATTTCTGAGGACGACAAGAAGAAACTTACAGACGCTATTGAAAAAGCAAAGAAAGACTTTGAAAGTGATGACATTGAAGTTGTTAAGAAAGCAATTGACGAACTTACAAATGCTTCAAACGGCATAGTTTCAAAAATGTATCAGTCTGCAAATCCTAACGGAAACAACGGACAAAACGGTCAAGGCGGAAACAATGATGGCTCTGACCCAGAAGTCGTTGTTGATGACGATAATAAATAGGCAAAGTTGAAATGAAGTACAGCTTTTGAAGTTGCGACTTCTTATTGCAAACAAGGATTCAAGACTAAACATTGATTTGATATAAGGGAAAAAATATGGCTAATAAAGATTATTATCAAATTTTGGGTGTGGAAAAGACCGCGAGTGCCGACGAAATCAAGTCGGCATATCGTAGGCTCGCCAAAAAATACCACCCAGACTTAAACAAAACACCGGAAGCGGCGGAAAAGTTTAAGGAAATCAATGAAGCCTATGAAGTTTTGGGGGACGACAAAAAGCGTGCCAATTATGACCAATTTGGCTCTGCTGACGGTCCACAATTCCAGGGCGGTCAAGGCGGATTTTCTGACTTCTTCGGTGGCGGTGGCTTCGGTGGAAGCAGTTTTGGTGGCTTTGGCGGTGGATTTTCTGACATATTTTCCGATATTTTCTCTGCTTTTGGTGGTGGAGAGGCAAGAACGACAAGCCGTGCTCGTGGTGAAGATATAAATCTTGCTATGAAACTCTCGTTTGAAGAAGCAATTTTTGGTGTTGAGAAAAATATTACTATAAATAAAGTGGAACAGTGTGAAAGCTGTTCGGGCACAGGTGCAAAAAATGGCACAGCATTCTCAACTTGTCCTGACTGTAAGGGTGCTGGACGAGTGCGTATACAACAAAACACCATGTTCGGCACAAGCATAAGAGAAACAAACTGTCCTCGTTGTGGCGGAACAGGAAAAATCATTAAAGAAAAATGTGAAAGTTGTGGCGGAAAAGGTTACAAAAGGGTGCAAAGAACAATTCTTGTCAAAATACCTGCTGGAATTGATGACGGTCAAACCGTCCGTATGCGTGGCGAAGGTAATTCGCCTTTAGGGCAAGGAGTTAATGGCGATTTAAATATCAAAATCAGTGTTCAAAATCACAAACTTTTCAAACGTGACGGAAACGACCTTATGTATGATTTATACCTACCTTTCACAACCATGCTTTTAGGCGGTAAAGTGGAGATACCTCTCACAAAAGGTAAATTTACACTAGACATAAAAGAAGGAACACAGAGCGGAACAGTTATGCGACTCAAAGGAAAAGGTGTGAAATTTGTCAATAAGGATGCCTATGGTGACCTTCTTGTGACACTTAAAAGTGAGCCACCAAAAAGCCTCAACAAAGAGCAAAAGCAAATGCTTAAAAACCTTGCCGACTCCTTCAGCGAAAGCGATTTTCAAAGATATTCAAAATTTAAGAAAGAAAACTAGGGAAAAAGACATTTCAAGCGAAATGTCTTTTTTAGTAAGTTTTAAAGTTTAATCTTCCAAACCTACGAGATAGTCAGTTGATACATTAAAAAATTTTGCGAGTATAACTAAATAATCGCTGGTTATGTCATTTACACCATTTTCATAATTACAAAGTGCTGAACGACTTATACCTGTTTTAGTTGACAAATCGTCAAGTGATAGACGAGCATCTAATCTTAAATCTTTAAGTCTTTGAGCAAATTCTCTCTTCATAAGAATATTTTATTCATTTTACTGGACAAAATACTTGCGTTCTAGTATAATAGATAAATATCTAGTATAATAGATAAAAGGAGTTAATATGGAAGAAAAAAATAGGGAATGTTCAATTTATGAAATGAGAGATGCAATAATTAACAAAACTTTAAGGGCTGTGAAAGCGTATAAAAAAAGAAGAATAGTTAGTATTGAAGAGAATAATTTTTTACAGTCTTTAAATAGTGAGCAAATGAGTTTGCTTAATAAAATTAAAAAGCAGTTAAAAGATTATTACATAAATGATATTGCACAACTTACTATAGAAGTACTTTTTGAAATACTTTATAAAATTTTTAATAATCAAAACATGATTTATTTTGATTAATGATTAAAAATGTGAAACTTTTTTATCAATTTTGTTTCACATTTATATTTTTTGTGGTATAATATAGTCAGAGGTGACTATGGAATTTATTAATTTGATCGAAAGTAGAAATCAACTTGAACGTGAACTTAAAAATTTGATTTATGGCAATGTGGAAATTCGAGAAAAGGAAGGGAAAAAATATATCTATGTTCATTTTCGCGAGGAAGGTTTGCCACGCACGAAATATGTTGGAGAATATAGTGACGAACTTTACAACCTTATTTTAAACAACAGTTTGAAAGCAAAAGAAATTAAAAAAGAGTTGAGGAAAATTAACAAAGAACTTCAAGCTGTTGGCTATGTTGAAAGTGATATTGATGACAATGTCAAAGCCAATATTGATTTTGCAAGACGTCATCTTGTGGAAACTATTTATAATCAAGCAATTTTGGAGGGGGTTGCCACAACTTATGCGGAAACTGAAGCCATTATTGAGGGTGGAAAGGTTCGCAATATGTCAACTGACGATATTATGAAAGTTGTAAATCTTAAACATGCTTGGGAGTTTATTTTAAACAAAGATGTCTTGAATTCGCCGACAAATTTTTATCTTTTATGTGACATAAACCGTTTTATTGAAGAGGGGTTTTATTATAATGCTGGCCGTGTTCGTTCAACGCCGGTTAGTATTGGTGGAACAACTTGGAAACCTGAACTTCCAATTGAAAGTGTTATTAAAGAGCAACTGCAAGAAATTTTAGACAGTGACATGGAAATTGTGGACAAAGCCATTGAACTTTTACTTTTTGTTATGAAAAAACAAATTTTTATTGACGGAAACAAGAGAACCGCTGTTGTTTTTGCTAATCACTTGCTTATTAAAAATGCCTTAGGCATCCTTGTTATTCCTTCGGATATGACAGAAAAATATAAAAAACTTTTAATTGCTTTTTATGAAGGTAGAGACGAAAGATCTATTCGCGAATTTTTGAAAAAGTATGCTTATAAAAAGATATAATTTGTTTAATTCTTCTTTTTTTTATTATTTTTTACTTTTTTTGCAAAATGGTTTGTAAATTTTCCTTTTTTGTTGTAAAATATCATTAGGAGATTTTTATGAAAAGATTTTTTGGTAGAAAAGACGGTGATAATATTTTGATTTGTGATGATGAATATAATCATCTTAAAAATGTTCTTCGCATTAAAGTAGGAGATGAGGTTATTGTCAGCCTTAACACTTCAAAAGAGTATGTTTGCGAAGTTATAAGTCTTGGCAAAAATGCTGTTTGCAAGATTAATGGCGAGAATGAGTGTTTGGTTAATCCTAAAAAAGATATCACTCTTTTCCAGGCAGTTTGCAAGCGTCCAAAATTTGAATTTATTGTGCAAAAGGCAACGGAAATTGGTATGAGCAAAATTGTGCCATTTATGAGTGAATATTGCATTGCAAAAGTCACGGAAAACAAAATGGAAAGGCTCAACTCCATTGTGGAAAATGCTTGCAAGCAATGTGAAAGAACAATTAAGCCGGAAATCAGTGAAGCTAGTGACGTGAAAGGCATTATTGAAATGTTTAAAGACTATGACATTGTCCTTTTTGCTAATGAAAGAACGGACGTGGGCGAGGAAGTTAAGAAACTGACAAAATACAAGAAAATTGGAATAATTGTAGGCTCTGAGGGCGGTTTTTCTCAAAAAGAAAAGGAAAAATTCATTGAGGCAGGTTGTGTTTCTGTTTCTCTTGGAAGAAGAATTCTTCGTTGCGAAACAGCCTCTGTTGCGATGATGAGTTTGGTTTCTATTATGAGTGAGAACTAATATGAAAGTTGCCGTGTTAACACTCGGTTGCAAAGTAAACAAATATGAGAGCGATGCTCTCATTTTTAAATTAAAGGAAATGGGCTTTGAGGCAACCGATAAATTGGAATATGCTGACTACTATGTTATCAACACTTGTGCGGTTACTAACGAGGCAGAACGCAAATCACGTCAAATGGTGGAAAGGTGTCGTAAGTTTAATGAAAACGCCAAAATCTTCATTATGGGCTGTGCAAGTCAAAATCGTCCTCTTCAATTTGGCGAAAAGGCAAATTTTGTGCAAGGGGTGGCAAACAAACTTGAGATAATTAAACATTTTGAAGAGCTGGGCTCTAAAATTTATGATTTGCCAACTGTTTATGAAGATGATTTGTATAGTGCACAGACGCTCACTCGTGCATTTATCAAAATTCAAGACGGTTGCAACAATTTTTGCACCTATTGTATTATTCCATATCTACGTGGGCGAAGTCGTTCGCGTTCCATTGAAAGTGTGGCAAAAGAGGTAGAAAAACTTCCAAACGACGTCAAGGAAATTGTCCTTGTAGGCATTGACGTTTCTGACTATCAACAGGACGGAAAAAGAGCGCTCATTGATTTACTTGAAAGGCTGGACACTTTCAATAAAAGAATCCGCTTATCTTCTATGGAGGACAATTTAATTGATGAAGATTTTGTGAAAAGATTATCTAAACTTAAAAATTTTTGTCCACATTTTCATTTATCTCTTCAAAGTGGAAGTGATGAAGTTTTAAAGAAAATGAACAGAAAATACACCACAAATGACTTTATGAATTCGGTGAAATTGATTCGTAAATATTTCAAAAATGCTGGAATAACCACCGACGTTATTGCCGGTTTTCCAACCGAAACGGAAGAAGATTTCAAAAAATCTTGTGAGTTTATTGAAAAAGTGGAATTTTCCGATTTACATATTTTTCCATACTCAAAACGCGAGGGAACGGTGGCTTCGAAAATTTATAAAGATTTACCTAAATCTATTAAAAATGAGCGCGTTAAAGTTTTGGAAAAAATCAAGAAAAAAGACAAACTAAAGTTTATTCTTCAAAATGATTTGGTGGAAATACTCGTGGAAGAAGAAAAGGACGGAGTATTTTATGGGTATAGTAAAAACTACATAAAATGCAAACTATTAGGAAATTTCCAGGTCGGAGATATTGTTAAAGCAAAAATTATTGAGCCAAGCCTTGAAGCGACACTTTGCGAAAAGATTTGAAAAAATTTGTTTTAATACTTGACAAACCTTGCGAATATGATTATAATATTAGGGAAATTTAGAAATGAAAGGTGGTGAGAAGGTTGACTACTGTCAAGGTTGGCGAAAACGAATCTCTTGAAAGCGCACTTAAAAGATTTAAAAGAAAATGCCAAAAAGACGGCATTATTGGTGATATAAGGAAGAAAGAAGCTTATGAAAAGCCAAGCGTTAAGAGAAAAAAGAAAAGCGAAGCAGCTAGAAAAAGAGCAAGAAAGAGAGGTTAATCTCTCTTTTTTTTGTTTCTTGGTAATATATTCATTTTTTTCTGTCAATTTCTAATTTTATTTGAGTCTTATAAATTTTTCATATTTTATAAACAACATTATAATAATTGATTTTTGAATTTTAACTTTCCTATTTTATTTGGAAAAAATTTTAAGGTGTGATAAAATGCTTTTATGAATAAATTTGACATAGATTCTCTTAATGACGAGCAGAAAAAAGCATTATATGAAACAGAAGGTGTGGTTTTGGTTACAGCGGGGGCTGGAAGCGGTAAAACACGTCTTTTGACGCACAGAATTTGTCATCTTATTATGGATAAAGGTGTTTCTCCACATAATATTCTCGCTATTACTTTCACAAACAAAGCAACTAACGAAATGAAAGAGAGAGTTATGGAAATGTGCTCTTGTAATATTTGGATTTCCACTTTTCACTCCATGTGTGTGAGGATTTTGAGGCAAGATATTGAAGTTTTGGGTGGTTATGACAGAAATTTCACTATTATTGATGAGAATGATAAAAACAAAATATTAAAAGAAATCTGCAAAAACTTGAACATTGAAGAGGAAGATGTAGAGAAAGTAGAAACGCATCTTGATAATATCAAAAACAAGGGGCTTGATATTGAAGAATATTTCTCTATACTTGTGGAATATGGAAACCAACAAAATTTGTTAAAGTATAAACATGCCATTTATGACTATGAAAAAAGACTTTATGAAAGTAACAGTCTGGATTTTGATGATTTATTAAATAAAACTCTCTTTTTGTTCAATAATTATCCACAGGTTTTGGAAAAATATGCTAAACGTTTTCAATATGTTTTGGTTGATGAGTTTCAAGACACAAATCTGGTGCAATACAAACTTGTCAAACTCTTGACTTCTTATTGGGGTAATCTTTTTGTGGTGGGAGATGAGGACCAATGTATTTACTCTTGGCGGGGTGCTAATTTTAAAAATATTTTCAATTTGAAAGAGGATTTCCCTAATGTTAAAATCTTTAAATTGGAGAGAAATTACCGTTCTTCCAAAAATATTTTAAATCTTGCCAACAATGTTATTTCCAACAATATAGAAAGGTTAGAGAAAAAACTTTGGACGGAAAAAGATGCAGGACTTCCGCCTGTTGTTTACACCGCTTTTGATGAGCGAGATGAAGCACTTTTCCTTGCAAAAGAAATTGAAGAATTAGTTTTAAGTGGTTATTCCTATGACGATATCGCTATTTTGATGCGTATAAATGCACTTTCTCGTCCTATTGAAGAAGGACTTTTGTCTTATAACATTCCTTATAGACTTTATGGCGGACAAAAGTTCTTTGAAAGAGCGGAAATTAAAGTTTTAATTGCGTATATTAGCATTTTTATAAATAAGAAAGACGAAATTTCTCTTCTTAAAATTATCAATTTTCCTAGTCGTAAAATTGGCGAGGTTGCCGTGAATAATTTAAAGGAAGAGGCAAAAGAGCAACCTCTTTTAGAATATTTACTTTCTGATAGGTTTGAATTTAGTAAATATTACAATAAACTTAGAAATTTTGTGGAAACTTACAAGTTTTTATATGAAAATATGGACAAAATGTCTCTTCAAGAGTTTGCTCAAAATGTGGTGCAAAAATTTGGTATTGATTTAGCATATAAAGGGAAAGATGAAGATAGCATTAATAGGCTTTCCAATATTGATAGTTTCTTAACTTCCATTAAGGAATTTGAGGACGGCGAAGAAAGTGCGACTTTCGCCGATTATCTTGCCAGTATTATGCTTCGCTCTGACCAAGACGATATTGAAAAGGGTGGACAGGTGAGTCTTTCAACCATACACGCGGTGAAAGGACTTGAATTTAAAGTGGTTTTTGTTGTTGCCTTGGAAGAAGGACTTTTTCCACTTTCTCGAGCTCTCAATAGTGCCAGCGAAATGGAAGAAGAAAGACGGCTTATGTATGTGGCAATAACTCGTGCCGAAGAGAAAATATATCTTACTCGTGCGATTAAAAGATATATGTATGGTAAAAGTAATTATGAAATTGAAAGTCGCTTTTTGAAAGAACTAAATATTGTTGACATAAAAAAGCCACCAATTCCAAAACCACAAACAAAAAAAGATGACTTTTTCTTGGAGGAAAAGGAAGAAGTGTTTGATTCTGGCTTTAAGGTGGGCGACAAAGTTCTTCATAATAGATTTGGAGAGGGAACTATTTTAAATATTTCAGATGACGGACTTGTTGGGAAAATTAAATTTGACGTTGGCGTAAAAGAACTTATGCTGAACATTGCAAGTTTAGAAAAGGTGGAAGAAAATGGATAAAATGGAAAGAATGAAATTCTTAATTGAAGAGATAAACAAGCATAATTATAAATATTATGTTCTAGATAATCCTACTATTTCTGATAAAGAATACGATAAGCTTTACTATGAACTTGTCGACCTTGAAAAAGAACTTGGCGTTGTGCTTCCAGCTTCTCCAACCCAAAGAGTAGGTGGAGAAATTTTAGACAAATTTCAAAAACATAGACACGAAGTTCGTCTATATTCTATGAACAAAGTTCGCGATTTTGACGATTTGGGAAAATTTATGAGTGATATGGCGAAATATCAAAAAAATCCAACTTTCAGCTTGGAATATAAATTTGACGGTCTTACAGTTGTGGTGGAATATGATAAAGGCGAGTTTGTGAGGGCGACCACTCGTGGTAACGGCGAAATTGGCGAAGATGTTTCGCTTCAAGTTAAAACCATAAAAAGTGTTCCACTTACCATTCCCTTTAAAAATCGATTAATTGTGCAAGGCGAAGGAATGATGACTCAAAAAGCGTTTAAGAAATATAATAAAACCGCACTTGAGCCTCTCAAAAATCCACGAAATGGAGTCGCTGGTGCCATTCGAAATTTAGACACTAAAGAGACCGCAAAAAGAAATCTCGACTGGTTTTGTTATTCAATTTTGCTTTCAGAAAATAAAAATTTTTCTAGTCAAGAAGAGATGCATAACTTTTTGATAGAAAATGGCTTTTTGGTGGGCGATTATTTCAAAATAATATCCACATTAAAAGAAGCAGAAGACGAAATTGAGAGAATTGACAAAATTAAAGACAAACTTGACGTTATGATAGACGGAATGGTTATAAAACTCAATGAAACAAAACACCGCGAAGAAATTGGCTATACCAACAAATTTCCCAAATGGGCTATGGCGTTTAAGTTTGAAGCTCTTGAGACTTCCACACTTTTAAAAGACGTTATTTGGCAAGTGGGAAGAACTGGAAAAGTTTCGCCGACCGCCATTCTAGAGCCTGTCGAACTTGCAGGTGCGACAATAAGAAGAGCAACATTGAACAACATTGAAGATATAAGAAAGAAAAATGTGTATATAAACTCTCGAGTTTTCATTCGACGTTCCAACGAGGTTATTCCAGAAGTTTTGGGCTTGGCGGAAAAATTGGAAAATTCAGAAAGAATTGAAGAACCAAAAGTTTGTCCATGTTGTCATAGTCCGCTTGTGAAAAAAGGTCCTCTTCTTTACTGCAAGAATCGTGACGGTTGTAAGGAGCAAATTATTTCTAGGCTGACTCATTTTGTTGAGAGAGAGGCTTTCAATATTGAAGGACTTTCCGAAAAGACATTGTGGCAATGTCACCAAAAACTTGGTGTCAGTGAGTTTTCTGATCTTTATAAATTGAAAGAAGAAGATTTACTTAAACTTGATAATTTCAAAGATAAGAAAACAAAAAATATCATAAATTCTATCAACAATTCAAAAAATGTTGATTTCTATCGTTTTATTTATGCTCTTGGGATAAGCGAAGTCGGAATTAAAACGGCGAAAGATTTAGCTAAAAAGTTTTTGAACTACGAAAATTTGAAAAAGGCAACAAGAGAAGAACTTTTGGAGGTGGAAGATATTGGCGAGATTATCGCCGACAACATTTTAGAGTATTTTCAAGACGAAGAGAATTTGAAAGAAATAGATAGACTTTTTGAGGCAGGAGTTGTCATTAATGAAAGCAATATTGTCATTGGCGAAAAATTGAAAGGTTTGACATTTGTACTTACCGGCACTCTTCCAAATTATACAAGGCCAGAAATGAGTGAACTTATTGAGAAAAATGGTGGCAAAGTGGCAAGTTCAGTTTCTAAAAATACCTCTTTTGTTTTGGCAGGAGAGGAAGCAGGGAGCAAACTTGACAAAGCAAAAGTGCTTGGTGTGAAAATAATAAATGAAAATGAAATGTTAAAAATGCTTGAAGAGTGAGCGAACGGCAAAAAATCAAAACTCTTGTTTTGATTTTTGCAAGCGTGTGCTTGCGAGTTTACTCTTTTTAGGAGTAAACTCTTGCCGTTCGCGTATTCTCACAAAGACCTAAATAATATAAAAAATAAATTTTCATAGGCAATTTTTATAAATATCTTTTAAATATAAATTCAAAATAAAATCAATCCTAGATTGTTGACTAAGAACATGTTTTTGAGTTATAATAAATTTGAGGAGAGAATATGATAGAACTTTCAGAAAAAGCAGCACCAAAATGCCCTGTATGTGGAGAACCAATGTCTATAGAAGGAGTAGCAATTGGGAGAGAAAAAGGCTCAGAAAAGCGCAAGCCTAAAATAGATGCTTCTATTACACAACTTATTGGATATGGTTTAGAATCTATCATTTTGGCATTAATGGATTCAGGAAGAGCACCAATGTGGGTTTGCAACAATTCAAATTGTCCAGAGAATGGAAGAAAGTTTAGCCAAAAGATACCAGCAGTAAGCGACAAAATACCAACTGCACAAAGAAGATGGGATATAGGTGGAATAGGTGTAAGTTTTGACCGGGCGATTTACAAAATAACCAATAAAAATAAAAAAAAGAAAAAATAAAGTTTTTAAAATAAAAAACAGTCAAAATATGGATTGTTTTTTATTTTGCTCTTTACAAATCGTAATTTCTATGTTAGAATACTTTTAAATTAAAGAAAGGAGACTGCATTGTGGAAGAGATAGGTGAAGAGTTAAAAGAAGAAAAAATTAGTATAATCAAATCAAAAAAGAAACAAAAAGAAAGTGAGATAAATAGTTTAAATTTATGGTACAATCTTCCGCCTGCATTATCAAAAGAAGAAAGTGCTCGGCTTTTGGAAGAATATAGAAAATATGGCGATATGGAAGCACGAGAAAAGTTCATTATCGGAAATTTGAGACTTGTTGCAAAGTTTATTCATATTTATGGTAAAAACTATGTTGGCAGAATTGACCAAATAAATCCAAGTTTTGAAGATTTGTTGCAAATCGGAACAGAAATTTTTATCAAGTGTGTTGATGATCCAAATCTTAAGAATCAATTTAGTTTTGCCACAATTCTTAGTTATAGAATCCGATCTGAGATGGGGCATTTAAAAAGTTATGTTATAGCAGGAAAACGAAAAGCCGAAGTGAAAAGTTTGGATGAACAAAGCTCTGAAGAAGATGACAGAACCCGTCATGATTTAGTCTCTGATGACATGTTTAATGTGGAAAAAATTCATGATCAATTAGACCTTAAATATATTATTGAAGAAATCCTGCCACAACTAACAAAAAGAGAAAGAGGGCTTTTTGAAGATTATTTTTTGAATGGGAAAACTCTTGAAAAGTTAGATTTATTGCAAACACGCGAGGCCAACAGATTAACAGTGGAAAAAATAAGGGAAAAAGTCCTTAAACTTTATGAAGAGGGTGTATCTAGTGAAGAAAGAGAACTTCGAGGATTAGATTACACAAAATACGAACTTGACGTTTTAAGAATTGGAAGAGGTTTTTTGAAGAAATTTGGAAGAGAATATTTAACGGAAGTTTTTCTTCCTAAACTTCCAGATGGACAAGCAAAAATTTTTAATTCGGCAGTTTTAAATTTTAGTTGTCAAAATGAAGATTATTATCGAAGTGCTACGGATACTTTCAGAATATTAAGTAGAATTGCCGAAAAACTCAAAATGGAAGAGCCAAGTTATCAAAGATATTTAAAAGAACAAAAGGACACTCCAACAAAACAAAAACAAAGAGTGGAGAGGAACAAAAGGCTTGTGGAAGAATATGGCGGAGAGGTGTTTCTAAGAAAATATTTTGTTTCCACACTCCCAGAAGGTGAAAAGAAAGTCTTTGTGCAAGCTGTGTTAAATTATACAGGTGGTAAATTAGTTAAGGTTGCCGAAGATTTGGACATGACTCAAAATCAATTTGGTGCTGTTTTAAATAAAGTCTTAAAAAAGTTAGAGACTTTTGATTTTGAAACAGTAGTTGGGGTTGTAGATAATGTAGAAAGAGAAAAGCGAGGAGTTTCTCATTATTCAAGCGATTTTATGGAAAAGACAAAAATTAGACAAGAAATGGTGAAAGAGTATGGCGGAGAAGAAGTTTTAATAAATTATTTTTTACCAATTTTGCCAGAAAAACAGAAATTAATTTTTACAAATTTCTTTTTAAGACCAAAATATTTCAGTTATCAAGATGCTAGTGAAAATTTGGGTATCACTATGGCATATATTATGAGTGCAGAAAAGAAAATTATCGAAAAACTCCAAAGTACAGATTTTGAAGAGATTAAAAAAATTCAAAAAAAGGTTACTAGATATCTTAATTCGGAATCTATTCATTCTAGAGCAGGATATCATAAAAATAAATCTCTTAAGTTAAGGCAGGAAAGTATAAAAGAGTGCGGTGGTATGGAATTTTTAATGGAAAAATTTATGCCGACTCTTCCAAATGATGCACTTAAAATATTTTTTAGTGAATTTTATACGAGAGATATTGATGATAAAGAATTGCGTATTCGCTTAAAAAATAAAAACTTACCTGCGCATTATAAAAATTATGCTATCAATTTAATTAAAGAAAAACTCATTGAGTTTAAAAACAGTTTCGAAGATTTTGATCAGGCAGTTCGTGATTTTTACATAAAGAAAGAATATGATCAAAATCACACCGAAGAAGAAAAAGTGGAAAAGGAAAGTTGGGAAAAGAAAACTAGAGGACGCAAACTTTTAAGTGAAGAGGAAATAGAAAAATTTGGCGGAGAAAAGTTTATTTTGAAAGATTTTTCAAGAACATTAAAAGGTGCGGTTTTACAATTAATTGTGTATCAATCTATTGTAGAAAAGAAAAGTCTTAGTGAAATTGAAGAAAATCTTAACCTTTCAAAAACTGAAATGAACAATTATCGAAAAGATATAAAAGTAAAACTTGAAAACTATTATAACGAGCAAAAAGAAAGGGGTAAAGTTAAATAGGTTAGTTTTTATTACAAATTTTCATAATTTTACATTTATTTTATCTAAAATGCTTGACAATGAAAGGCGAAATAGGTATAATATTCACGTGTTTCGTTGTCGGAAGCATATGCTGTCTTAAGCATAAACAAACAACAGGTGGCACGCTGAAAGAAAGTTTCAGCATAGTTCGTTAAGAACGGCAGGAAAGGTTACAAACCCCACCGATTCGAAGTTTCCTTCGAAGTCGCACTTTGCGATTGTGTTGTTCGTGTTTACCTTTAGCATATTTTTTGACGCGAAATTTCGCGTCTTTTTTTGACAAATCCTATTCATGATTTTAAACTGAAAATTTAAGTAAAAGGAGAAAAAAATGCCTACATTTAACCAATTAGTTAGAAAAGGTCGTAAAACTTTCGAAAAGAAGAAAAAGGCTCCTCTTCTTGAAGAGTGCCCTCAAAAACGTGGTGTTTGTCTTTCTGTTAGAACTGCAACACCTAAAAAACCTAACTCTGCTCTTCGTAAAATTGCCAGAGTAAAACTTTCTAATGGTCAAGAAGGAACTTGCTACATTCCAGGTATTGGTCATAACCTTCAAGAACACAGTGTTGTGCTTGTTCGTGGCGGACGTGTTCAGGACCTTCCAGGTGTGCGTTATCACATCGTTAGAGGAACGTTGGATACTGCTGGCGTTGCTAACAGAAAACAAAGCCGTTCTAAATATGGTGCAAAAAGACCTAAGAAGTAAGATTAATGGGGCAAAATCACAGTTCGCTTGAAGCGAACTTCAAGTTTTCGGTTCGAAAACTTGAAACAAATTTTTTGCAAAAATTTGTTGTGATTTTGCCGTAAGAGAGAAAAATTAGATAAAAGGAGAATAAAAAAATGCCAAGAAGAAAATGTGCGACAAAAAAAGATGTTCTACCTGATCCAATTTACAACAACAAAGTTGTAACAAAACTTGTAAACCAAGTTATGATGAGCGGAAAGAAAGGTCTTGCACAAAGAATTGTTTATGGAGCATTTGATATTGTTAAAGAAAAAACAAGTTTAGAACCACTAGATGTTTGCTTGACAGCTATTGAAAATGTTAAACCACAACTTGAAACCAAAGGTCGTAGAGTTGGTGGAGCAACTTATCAAGTGCCAATTCCAATTAGACCTGAAAGACGTCAAACCCTTGCAATACGTTGGATAGTTAACAATGCAAGAAAGAGAACAGGCGAACGCAATATGGATGAAAAACTCGCTGGAGAACTTATCGATGCATACAATTCAACTGGTGCTTCAATCAAGAAGAGAGATGAAATGCATAGAATGGCTGAAGCAAACAAAGCATTTGCTCACTACAACTGGTGATTACTATGACAAAATATGATAAAGAGATGCATAAAGCATATCAAGAAAACAGAAAAAGATGTGAGTCAGGCTTGCCAACTGATGAAGAAAAGACTAAACGAGTTTTAATGGCAATGTATGCCAACAAGCATGGTTTAAAAAAGAATCGAAAAGAAGAAAAAGAAAAGGATTAATTGCTTAAATTTACAAAAATTTGCAATAATTTAATTAAAAATTTAAAAAGGAGAAAAATATGGCTACCGATTTAAAAATGGTTAGA
Organism: uncultured Clostridia bacterium; assembly: GCA_944349415.1. Classification (GTDB taxonomy): domain Bacteria; phylum Bacillota; class Clostridia; order Christensenellales; family UBA1242; genus Caccovivens. Next base: position 27,962 of record CALVMX010000008.1, on the reverse strand, counting down.
AATATTGGTATTATGGCTCATATTGATGCTGGTAAAACAACAACCACTGAAAGAATTTTGTTCTATACCGGTAAGAGTCATAAAATCGGTGAAGTTCATGACGGCGAAGCAACAATGGACTGGATGGCGCAAGAACAAGAAAGAGGTATCACAATTACTTCTGCCTGCACAACTTGTTTTTGGAAAGACCATAAAATAAACATTATTGACACCCCAGGACACGTGGACTTTACTGTGGAAGTTGAGCGTTCGCTTAAAGTTTTGGACGGTGCGGTTTTAGTTCTCTCTGCAAGAGATAAAGTTCAACCTCAGACCGAAACTGTTTGGCGTCAATCTCAAAAATATAAAGTGCCAACCATTATTTATGTAAACAAAATGGATAGAGATGCGGCTGATTTTTTTGGTTGTGTTAATTCCATTGAAGAAAGATTAAAAACAAAAGCTCTTCCAATTCAAATGCCAATTGGAGAAGCTGACACATTTACAGGAATTATCGACCTTCTTACAATGAAGGCAGAAGTTTATGAAGATGACCTTGGAACTGTTATTGACGTAACTGACATTCCTGCTGATTACAAAGATAAAGCTCAAAAACTTCACGATGAAATTGTGGAAAAAATTGTAGAAACTGATGATGCTCTTCTTGAAAAGTTTTTTGGCGGAGAAGAAATTTCAGTTGATGAACTCAAAAAAGCAATTAGAAATGCGACAATTTCAAGAGCGTTAACACCAGTTCTTTGCGGTTCTTCATATAAGAATAAAGGAGTTCAAATGCTTCTTGATGCAATGGTGGAATATCTTCCATCACCACTCGACATTGACCACATTGAAGGTGTAAATCCTGAAACCGGCAAAACAGAAACAAGAGCTCCAAGTGAAGATGCTCCATTTGCTGGACTTGCTTTCAAGATTATGACAGACCCATTTGTTGGTCGTCTTGCCTTCTTCCGTGTTTACTCTGGTAAACTCACTGCTGGAAGTTATGTTTATAACTCCAACAAAGGCGAAAAAGAGAGAGTGGGCAGACTTATTCGTATGCACGCAAATCAAAGAGAAGAAATTAAGGAAGTTGGAGCAGGTGATATCGCTGCTATTGTTGGACTTAAAGACACAATAACTGGTGAAACTCTTTGCGATGAAAAACATCCTATCGTTCTTGAGAGTATGGACTTCCCAGAACCTGTTATTCGTGTTGCTATCGAACCTAAAACAAAACTTATGCAAGAAAAAATGGTGCTTGCACTTGTTAAACTTGCAGAAGAAGATCCAACTTTCAAAACCTACACTGACCAAGAAACTGGTCAAACAATTATCGCTGGTATGGGCGAACTTCACCTTGAAATCATTGTAGACAGACTTCTTCGTGAATTCAAAGTGGAAGCAAATGTTGGTGCTCCTCAAGTTGCTTACAAAGAAACTATTAAGAGAAAAGCACATGCTGAAGGCAAATTCGTGCGTCAAAGTGGTGGTAAAGGTCAATACGGTCACTGCGTTATAGATATTGAACCGGTTGAACCAGGAACACACCTTGAAGATGCTGAAAGATTTGTTGACAAGACTGTTGGTGGCTCTATTCCAAAAGAATATATCCAACCAGTATTCAATGGAATCAAAGAGGCTGCAAAGAATGGTATTTTGGCTGGTTACGAAGTTGTTGACTATAAGGTTACTCTTCTTGATGGTTCTTACCACGAAGTCGACTCTTCTGAAATGGCGTTCAAGATTGCTGGTTCTATGGCTTTCAAAGATGGCTGTGCAAAAGCAGATCCGGTTTTACTTGAACCTATTATGAAAGTTCAAGTGGAAGTGCCTGATGACTATCTTGGAACTGTTATGGGTAACATCACTTCTCGCCGTGGAATTTTAACAGGTAACGAAACAAGACCAGGTGTTCAAATTGTTAATGCTGAAGTTCCACTTGGCGAAATGTTCGGATATGCTACTGACCTTCGTTCTCAAACACAAGGTCGTGGAACTTTCACAATGGAATTCTTGAAATATTCTGAAGTTCCAAAGAATATTGCTGAAGGTATTATCGGACAAAGAAAGAAGGCTGAATAAAAAAAGTTACTTATCTAGATAAGAAGAAAGCACAAAAAACTTGCTGAAATAGCAAATAAAATTATAAAAAGTGGCAACGCCACAAAAAAATGTGAGAATATCACAAAAAATTTGTTAAAATCGTTTTGATTTTTTAAAAAAATATGATATTATATCGTATGTAGAATTATAAAAAGGAGATTTTAAAAATGGCTACAGAAAAATTTGATAGATCAAAACCACACGTAAACGTTGGTACAATCGGACACGTTGACCATGGTAAAACTACCCTTACTGCTGCAATCACAATGTATTGCGCTTCTAAAGGCTTGGCTCAACAAATGAAATATGATGAAATTGATAAGGCTCCAGAAGAAAGAGCTAGAGGTATCACAATTAACACAGCTCACGTTGAATACCAAACAGAAAAACGTCACTATGCTCACGTTGACTGTCCAGGACACGCTGACTATGTTAAAAACATGATCACTGGTGCTGCTCAAATGGACGGCGCTATCCTCGTTGTTGCTGCAACAGATGGTCCTATGCCTCAAACAAGAGAACACATCCTTCTTGCAAGACAGGTTGGTGTTCCTTACATCGTTGTTTTCATGAACAAAACAGATCAAGTTGACGATCCTGAACTTCTTGAACTCGTTGAAATGGAAATTAGAGAACTTTTAACAGAATATGGTTTCCCAGGAGACAAAACACCAATTATTAAGGGTTCTGCTCTTAAAGCATTGGAAGCTGCTCAAGCTGGTCACGCTGATGATCCTGCATGTGCATGCATTCAAGAACTTCTTGATGCTCTTGATTCTTACATTCCTGAACCAATTCGTGATACAGACAAACCTTTCTTAATGCCTGTTGAAGACGTATTCACAATCACAGGTCGTGGTACAGTTGCTACAGGAAGAATTGAAAGAGGTATCGTTAAACTTAACGATGTTGTTGAAATCGTTGGTATGGGACAAAAGAAACAAACAGTTGTTACTGGTGTTGAAATGTTCAGAAAACTTCTTGACGAAGGTCGTGCTGGTGATAACGTAGGTCTTCTTCTTCGTGGTATTCAAAGAAACGAAATTGAAAGAGGACAAGTTATCTGCAAACCAGGTTCAATTCATCCACACACAAAATTCACTGCTGAAGTGTATGTATTGAAGAAAGAAGAAGGTGGTCGTCATACTCCATTCTTCAATGGTTACAGACCACAATTCTATTTCAGAACAACAGACGTTACCGGAACTATTGAACTTGAAAAAGGCGTTGAAATGGTTATGCCTGGTGATAACGTTAAGATGACTATCTCTCTTATCACACCTATCGCTATTGAACAAGGACTTCGTTTCGCTATTCGTGAAGGCGGAAGAACAGTTGGTTCTGGTGTTGTTTCTTCAATTATTGAATAATTTAAAATTAGACATTAAAAAAAGACTGAAATTCAGTCTTTTTTTATTTATTTTAATTTTAAAATTTGCTAAAATTAAACAATTAATTTATAAAAAGCTTTTTTGACAAATTTTTTATTTTTAAATAACATTTAGATGGCGAAGTTTGCTCTTTTATTTGCTAGATTTTAATTATGTATGTTATAATAATAAGAGAAATTAGGCTTTTTAAAAGTTTTAGAGGTTTATTTATGAAATTTATGGATATTTTTTATAAAGCATTAGGTTTTGAAACTGATGATGTTAAGGTGGTTAAGAAAAAAAGCACTAAAACTGCCACCTATAATTTAAAAGTGACCGAAAAATTGCCGGACGAAATTGACGGGGTAAGAGTTTATTATCCAGAAAAACTTGAGGACTGTAAAGAAAAAGCGGAACTACTTAAAAAAGATATTCCATTTATTTTAGATTTTAGAAATTGCTCCAATTCAGAAAAAAATAAGATTTTGGACTATTATAATGGCGTTTTGGATATAATTCAGGGACGAAATGAGCAAATAGAGAAAAATTTATATATTTTTCTTCCAAAAGATTTTGAAATTGAAATATCTTAAGTCCATTTTTTATATTTCTGGAATTTAAAATTTAAAGCTAAATATTGTAATTTAAAGTTATTATTTTATAACAAAATAATGTTCTTAAAATTAAATTGGTGGGGTATGAATAAAAGTTTAAGAAACAAATTTATTGTTATGTCTGTTCTTATTGTGGTCATTTTGGTGCTAGATTTGGTTACCAAATATGTTATTGACGGTATGTATGAAGAAGGCACAGGTGTGAGTGCTATTCCTGGGCTTTTCAATATCATTTCTGTTCATAACTATGGTGCTGCTTGGGGTATTTTTGAAGGTAGTCAAGTTATGCTTATTATTATGAGTTTGATTTTCCTCTGTATTTTTATTTGGTATTTTATTGTGGAAAAGAAAAAATCTTGGCTTTTTATTGTGACTTTTGCTTGCCTTTTTGCCGGATGCCTTGGAAATCTATATGACAGAATTGTTTTCGGTTATGTGAGAGATTTTATTCAATTTGCTTTTTGGCAGTCTTTTCCAATTTTTAATTTTGCAGATACATTTTTAACCATTGGTGTCATTATGTTTATTATCTATCTTCTTATTCCTCTTTTCAAAAAACAAGGGAAGAACAAAGTTATGGAAGCAGAAACCGGCACTATTGTGGTGGAAGAAGTGGATAAAAAAGATAAAAAAGAAAAAGATGCAGAAAAAGAAATTATTATTGACGATAAAAATAGTGAAAACGAAAAAAGTGATGATCTAGAGTCCAAAAATGATGATAATGATAATTTAGATAAAAAAGAGTGACATTGCCACATTTTGTGAGTTTTATGGAGAAAAAAGTTTTTGAAATTGAAAATAAGGATATTGGGAAACGGCTTGACTTGTTTTTGCAAGAACGTTTTCCTTCTTTTTCACGTTCTCATTTTTCAAAACTTATAGAGGATGGACTGGTTACAGTTAACAATAAAAAAGTCAAAAGTGGTTGGAAATTAAGGCTGGGCGAAGTGGTAGAAGTGGAATTTAAGGAACCTGAAAAAATATCCACTGAAGCCGAAGAGGTACCCTTTGATATCGTTTATGAAGATGACGATTTAGTGGTAGTCAACAAACCTCAGGGGGTGGTTGTGCATCCTTGTTCTTCCACAAAATCGGGCACACTTGTGAACGGGCTTTTGTATCGCATAAAAAATTTAAGCGGAATAAATGGTGTTTTAAGACCGGGAATTGTGCATCGTCTTGATAAAGAAACAAGTGGGCTTTTGGTTGTGGCAAAAAATGATAAGGCTCACATTTCACTTGCAAAACAAATTAAGGATAAAACTTGCAAACGAAACTATTTAGCCATTCTTGAAGGAAATTTGAAAGAAGATAGTGGCGAGATTAAAACATACATTGCTCGCGATAAAAAGGACCGCAAAAAAATGGCGGTTTCCGACTCTGGACGAGAAGCTATAACCGACTATAAAGTCTTAGAGCGTTTCAAAAATGCTTGTTTTGTGGAATTTTCTCTTAAAACAGGCAGGACTCATCAAATACGTGTTCATGCAAAATACTTAGGGCACCCTATTATTGGTGATAAGGTTTATGGAAAGGAAGTTAAAGGTCTAGAAGGACAACTATTGCATGCTTACAGACTCGCTTTCATTCATCCAACCACATTAAAAGAAATGACTTTTGAAGCGCCACTTCCTGATTATTTTGAAAATTATTTAGAAAAACTACGTAAACAGTAAAATAATAGTTCGATTATAAAATAGGTAAATTATATAATCTTAATAAAGTTGCAAATTAAAAAATTTTAACTTGAAAATTTTGTCAAACAATTCTATTTCTCTTGACAAAGTTTTTATTTTATGCTAAAATACCTAGGTATTTCCGCTTGTGTCGGGTTTTAGAAGTTGAGAATTTAATTTCTGTGGCTTATTTAGTTTAAGTTTATAACTTTTTTGGTAGATCTTGAATAATTTGATTAAATTTCTAAATTTAGTTAAATGTCACAAAAAGAGTCATAGACTCCTCACACCTAGGACGACAGCGAGTTTGGTTAAGGAGGTAAAAGATATGTTTGCTATTGTTCAAACCGGTGGAAAGCAATACAACGTTACAGAAGGCGAAATTATCAAAGTTGAAAAACTTTCTAATGCTGTTGGCGACAAAATCAATTTAGAAGTTTTGCTCGTGTCTAATGATGGTAAAGTTGTTGCTGGAACACCAACCGTTAAAGGTGCAGAAGTGACTGCTGAAGTTCTTTCTCATGGCAAAGGCGACAAAATTGTTGTTTATAAATACAAACCAAAGAAGAACGAACGCAAAAAACAAGGTCACAGACAACCTTGGACAGAACTTAAAATTGTTTCTATTAAGATGTAAGTTATGACAAAGATAATTATAACTAAATCTAAAAACCATATTATCGGATTTGAAGTTTCTGGGCATACAGGTTATGCCGACGAGGGAAGCGATATTGTTTGTAGTGCAGTTTCTACAGCCACACAAATGACGGTTAAAGGAATTCAAGAAGTTTTGAAACTTGACTCGTTTGTAGAAATAAGCGATGGCTATTTGAAGTTCAAATTAAATATTCACGACTTTGAAAACCAAAATGCGCAAATTCTTTTAAAAACAATGGAAAAAACCCTTCAGGAAATTTCAAAAGAGTATGGTCAATATGTTAAATTGGAGGTAAAAAGAGATGATAATTAATATTCAACTTTTTGCTCATAAAAAAGGTGGCGGTAGCACCAAAAACGGTAGAGATTCGCAAGCAAAACGTCTTGGCGTTAAAGCATATGCTGGTCAATTCGTGACAGCAGGTTCCATCCTTGTTCGTCAAAGAGGAACAAAAGTTTACCCAGGTGCTAATGTTGGTCTTGGAAAGGACTACACACTTTTTGCTCTTAAAGACGGTAAAGTAAGTTTTGGAGCAAGCAAGGGCAAAAAAACAGTTTCAGTTATTGCAGAATAAGAGCGAGTTTTTCGCTCTTTTTTAGTAAATTTTACTATTTTTGCACAATTTTATTTATTTTTTGCATTTTTATATATTTTTTTAATCGAATTTTGGAGTGCTTGAATGAAATATTCAATAGGAAAAGATTATATTGAGATTTTCGGTAAGGAAGATTTTAATATTAGAGACATTTTAGAGTGCGGACAAGTTTTTTCATATAAGGATATGGGAGATTGTTATCTTGTTTTTTCTGCTGATAAAAAGGCAAAAGTTACTGAAACTAATTTGGGTTATATTATTAAAACTAATAGTCCAAAATATTTTGAGAATTATTTTGATTTAAAAACTGACTATGGGAAAATTAAAGCCACTCTTTCAAAATTTCCTATCTTAAAAAAGCCTATTGAATTTGGAAAGGGTATAAGAATTTTAAAACAAGACTTATTTGAAACGCTTATTTCTTTTATCGTATCAGCAAACAACAATATTAAAAGAATAACTCTCATTTTAAATCGGTTGAGAGAAAACTTGGGGAAAGATATGGGTGGATATTTTGCCTTTCCGACAAGAGAGAGTATGCTTAAAAAAGATGTCAATTTTTATAAAGAAATTGGAGCAGGATATCGTGCTGAATATTTATACAAAGTGGTTAGGCAAATTGACGATAACACGCTGGAAGAATGGAAAAGTTTAGATACAAAAACACTTAGAAATAAACTTATTTCGCTTGCTGGAGTCGGTCCGAAAGTGGCAGACTGTGTGTTACTTTTTGCCTACTCTAGACAAGACGTTTTTCCGGTTGATACATGGATAGAACAAATGTATATGAAATTTTATGGTAAAAATGAAGAAAAAGTGTTGTCAAGAGAAAAAATTCGTGAGTTTTTAGTTCAAGAATTTGGAGACTTGGCGGGTTATGCTCAGCAATATCTTTTTTATTCAATGAGAAGTAAGGAAGTTTAGTCGTTAATTTTTTTGACGACTTTTTTATTTTTAGAAAATTAGGTTGTTTAAATGAATGTTTTTGTAAAAAATGGATAAAAGTTGAGATATTTTTGGAAAATATTGTAAACTAAACCGATTTTTTAAAATATTTTGTAAAATTTCAATAAATTTTCAAGATTATTATTGCAAAATGAGATTTTATGTGTTAAAATATTAATGGATAAATAGTTTAAAGCTAAGAAAAGGAGATGTTTATGAAAAAAGGATTTTTAAAAAAATTGGGCACAATTATTCTTTCGGCATTTCTAGCATTTAATGCTTTTACTTTGTCTGCCTGCCATTTGTCATCAGATGATGATAATAATCATGAAATTGTGATTCCAATTCCAGAGCCTGAGCCAACGCCTACTCCTGAGCCAGAACCAACACCAGAACCTGAACCAGAACCTGAACCAGAACCTGAGCCAGAACCAGAACCTGAGCCAGAACCAACACCAGAACCAACACCAGAACCTGAACCAGAACCAGATTTGCCAACATTAGATGAAATTATGGCAGCATATGATGATATTTATGGATATCAAGTTACTAATGACGGGCGAGATTTTGTTCGAGACGAAAGTGGAAATTATGTTAAAGTTTTCAAATCTGATGAACTTTATGAAACAGTTATGAATGTTTTGCAAAATAAGCCTCTTGCAGAAGGGAGTGCAAATAGTTGTTATAAAAGTTTATATGGTCTATTTTCAAGTTTTGAAGATATTTTTAGAAATTATAATAACGAAGAAAAAGTTTATACGATTGCATCTCTTTGTGAATATTCAAATCCAAGGACGGAGAATGATAAAACTTTAAAAATTATTGAAATTCCTATGGATTTATCATCAAATAGTTTTTCAGAATTAGAATCATATCTTACAAATATGAATTTTGGTAGCGTTAAAACTACTACCTATGATTATAAAGTCTCAAATATTGATTATGCTGATGATTATTTACTAGAAACTATTCCATATAGTGATAAAGAATTTGTAGATGGGTGCATAAATGCAGTTTATGGTGGACAAAAACCAAATTTGGTTTTAGGACTTTTAAAAGATTATACCTTTTCTCCTGGTGGTAATGATTTAGGAATGCAACAAGTTCTTGAGATGGCAGTTGTAGAAATTGATAATAATAATGTTTCTGTGTTTACAAAAAGTTTAAGAATCGCTGAAAAAGGAAATGGTTTTGTTTATAACATTCTTAATAATTATAATGACTCTTCATATGTTGTTATATTAGATGGAGATAAAAGTGATAAGGCTATAAATCTAGATAAAGTTTCTTATAATGAAACTCTAATAAACGAAATAAGTTCTGCTCAGACAAAGAGTAATGATTTAAGTTTATAATAAAAAACAAGAAATTTTTCTTGTTTTTTTATTTTGTATTGTGTTATACTATATATATGAAAGTTAAATATAGAGTTTTATCTGTTATTTTATCTTTTATGATGTTTTTTATGGTGGGTTGCACAGAAACTATCAACCCTGATTTACCTTATGTTATTCAAGGAGCAAAAGTTTTAAGAAAACCAAGTGATTATGCAATTTCAGATTTAGTGGACGGAAATTCGGAATATTTTTATAACTTATTTTCTGGTTATGTTATACTTAATTTATATGACGTTTATTCTTCATTAGATAATATACAATATTCAGAAATTTTAGATGCTGTTGATATACCAAATAATTATATTTATTACAATGATAGTATAAGATATTCAATTCAAAGTATAACCACAACCACTAATGATTCTGGGACATCTGCCACAATAGTCCTAAATTTGAATGGTTGGGAATTTGGATTTAAAAATTATGTTGGGAATAACACAAGTGGAAGTATTTATAGTTTACAAGATTATTTATATAGGCTTGCTGCTTTTACAGGTGCTAATGATGGTGATGATTTAACACAATATGTTTATAATGCTCAGCAAAATACAGTTACAATAACTATTCCTGAGTCAATGTACAATAATTATTATTATGGTAATATTGAAAATTTTCTATCGAGACCAGATGATTATAATAAATTTTATTATGGAAATGAAATATATAATGATGAAAATGTAGCCCAATATTTTAGTTCTCCATACTATCAGCAATATGTGGCTGGGGAAAGTGTGACGGCTGTTAATGATTATCAAGATGCGCTTGAATATGCGGTGTATTTGTTTGTGCTTGGCTATGATTATGAGAATGCTGACGGCACTGAAAATACTGAAGATGCACCATATTTCGATTTTGATATTATACCAGAACAAACAACTGAAAGCGGGTTTACCATAAATGTGCCTAAGGTTTATGTGAACGGCTGGGAAGACGAGGCTATTCCTGTTGCAGAGGCTCTTCAACATGCTAAAGACCTTTATGCTGATTTGGGTGTTTATATCGGTGTTTCGGGCACAAACAAGGAACAAATCAAAAGATTTATTTTAGATAAAGTTATTGGGGTTCCAAAAGACAGTGACGGAAATTATGACTCTTCTTTTGAAATTCAAATTGTAAACACAACAAACAATTCAACTGATAGAAGCACAATGGAAATGGACAGATGTTATGAACAAGTTGTGACAAACATCATTGAATATGCTTGTGACCAAGTTTTGATTGGTGGTGTTGACGGCGAAGGTGAAGTTAATATTGATGAGCCATTTCCTATTTCCGAAATTGTGGACTATCAGGGCGACACTTTTCTTGTGAGAAGAAAGGATGAAAGCTCTGTTAATGAAAATGGAGACTTATCTCTTGACCATGTGCCTGAAGCGCAATATCAATGTATTTCACTTGAGTTAAGGCCTGAGGACGTGGGAGAAAATGTTTCACTTAAGGAAATTAGTTTATCTTTACAATATTACGATACTGGAACGACAGATAGGTCACTTCAATATTTGGATGAAATTGTAATTAATGTTGGGATAAATTACTTTGACTCTTCAACTAACACATTATATCAATATGAACCGACAAGAAAGGTTATTGAATACAGTGAGGCGATAACTACCTCTGACGATCCAGACAAGAATTTGGTGCTTTTTACTGACTTTGAGTATGCAAGTGACTATGAAGGGCTTGTCGGTATTGAGCCTATTCCTGCAAAAATGTCATTTGATAACAATATTGACAATGGTGTTTTGAATGCAAGTGTGAATGGGGAGCCGGTTGAGGACGGTGTCAATGTTATTAAAATTGACGGTAGTTCACCAGCAAGAAGATATTATCGTATGAATGACTCTTCCTCTTATGGACAGTATGCTACCTTTAATCCAGATATGTTTGCAGGAAAAACTGATTACATAGAAATTTACTTTGATGTGGAAAAGGTAAAAGGTTTAGAAAACATTAATTACAACTTTAAAGTTGGTATAAATTGGATCGCAACTGATGCTTATCAGCAATAAGAAGTTGCAAGGTTTAAATCACGAAATTAGTTTCGTGATTTTTTATTTATAAGGCTTTTTTGGTTTTTTGTAGAGCATGCGAAGATAATGTTGGTGGCAAGGATGAAAAATTTAAAATGAGGGTAAGGGCGGAAGAAGGCGTGCCTTTAGGCACGCGAAAGGCACTTCTCGTGCCTTTTTCTTTTTGCGCGCAAAAAGAAATTCTTCCGCCCAAGGTATTTACAAAACAAACTTTATGTGATATAATAATATTATATAAAGGAGTTTTAAATGAGTGGTGGAATTATAGCATTAATTGTGATTTTGAGTGTTCTTGTTTTAGCAATAGCAATATTTGCGATTTTAGTGCCAATAAAATCATATTTTACAGCAATGTTTTCCAAGGCATATGTTCCAGCAAGACGATTAATGACAATGCGATTTCGCAAAATGCCTGTTTTTGATATGGTAAATGCCTATATCAAAGCAAAACATGGAAATATAGCAGTCACAATGGACAATATTGAAAATATGTATACAACAAAATGTGATTACAACAAAATTATTGAAGGCTACATTGCTTGCAAAAATGCAGGAATCAACTATAAATTTGAAACAATACAAAAAATCTACCTATCAGGAAAAGACATTTTAACTTTTGTTAACGAATGTTTAAATTCTAAGACTATAGATACACCATATATTACAGGAATATGTGGAGATTTACAGGAATTAAATGCAAAAGTGAAATTAACGCTTAAAGTTAATTTAAAAAACATATTTTCCACTTTAAAAGAAGAGACAATAATTGCCCGTATAAATGAATGTGTTATGGCAAAGATTTCTTCAACTAAAGATCATAAATTTATCTTATCCACACCTCAAATTTTAGCTAAAGTAATTTACGAGGCGGAAGCAGATAACGGGAACTATTATGAAATTATTTCTGCAGACGTATTAGAAGTTACTCTTGGCAAAAATTTTGCGTTTAATAAAGAAAAAGAGGAAATTGAGAAAAATCGCCTAATTGAACAAAATAGACTTGAAGCTCGACGCCTTACTGCCGTTGCAGTTGAACAAGAAATGAAGGCGAGAACGGAAGAGTTGAAAGCAAAACTTGTGGAAGAAGAAATGAAAGTTCCTCAAGCTCTTACTGAAGCTATTGAACAAGGCAAATTTGACAATTTAACAGATTATTATAAAATTCAAAATCTTCAAGCGGACACAGCACTAAGAAATCGTCTTGCAGGAGGTTTAGCTCAAGATAATTTTGATAATGAGGAGTTTGATGATGAAGATTAAAAATGCTTTTAAAAAACACTCAAATCAGCAAAATAGTTTGGCAAAAGCGGAAATAAAGGAAGAACAACCTCAAAATTTAGATGTTTCAAAGGAAGATGAAAAAGACCCTATTTTTGAGGATTTTGCCTTAAAGGACACAACTCCACCTGAAAATGTGAGAGACGTTCTAATCACATCAAGGCACCCTTTTAGAACTTCTACGAATATGACAAGAATGACAAATACGCAACCTTCATTTTTTAATGATGACGATGATGAAGAAGATGACGATTTTGCCGATATAGAGAAAAGCTATCAAGACTTTTTGGCAAGACGAAAGAGCGAAAATGTAGGCACAAACAGGCATCGTTCGCCAAGTTTTAATAAAACTCACTTAAATAAACGTAAACAAGAATATACCATTGAAGATTTTCAACATGATTTTTTTGAGGAAAACAAGGACATCCAAGAGCTTTTAAAGAAAATGCCAGTCGAGCTTAAGGATTTATTACTAAAAACATTACTTTCACGTAAAAGTAAATAAAAAAGAGCAAGAAAATGCTCTTTTATTTTATCTATTATAAAATTCTTCTTTTTTTAATAGTTTATACATATATTATCTTTGAAATGTTTAATTTTTTTGACGAAGTGAAAAACAATGTTAAAGAGCTTAATAAGTTGGAAAATTTTAACATAATTAATCTTTCCAACAAAGTTATTTATGCTGAAGGTCATAAAGGGCTTGTTACACTCTCAAAAGAGCTTGTTTCTTTTAAAGTTAAAGGTGGGAGAATCGTTATTGAGGGGAACAATTTGTTTTTAATTGAACTTACTGAAAACACTATAAAAATTTCTGGAAATATTAAAAAAGTGGAGAGTTTTTGATGTTTGGAAAAACAATTTTCAAAATTAAAGGACTTAACATAGAAAAAAATTTAAACATTTTATCTAAAGATTATGCTATTTATGATATAGAACGGAAGGAAAAAAATATAACGACTTTTACTGTTGATTTTCGTTATCATAAAAAAATCAAGAAAGCACTTTTGAAATTTGGTTATGAAATTGTTGAAGAGAAAAATCAAGGTTTTTTAGCTTATTTTTCTAAAATTTTTGGCAATTTTGGCGTAATTTTTGCTTTTTTATTGGCAATAGTTCTATATTTTGTTCAGTCACCATACATTTGGCAGTATGAAATTTTAGGCGAAGAAAACTTATCAAAAACCGAAATAGTTGATTTCGTCAAAGAAAATTTTTCTTCAAATAAAAATAATATTGACCCTTCTGATATTGAAAACGCCCTATATTCGAATTTTGAAGAGATAAGTTTTGTTTCTTGCATTATAAAAGGACAAACTTTAATTATAAACATAAAAGAGAAGTTGATGCCAGAAGAAATATATGGCGATTTTAAACCTATCTATTCGCTTTATGACGGAAAAGTTACCGAAATTAACATAATTTCAGGCACTGCAGAAGTTAGTGTCGGAGACTATGTGCAAAAGGGGGATATTTTAGTAAGGCCATATTATCTTGACAGCAGTGGCAATATGCAACAAGTGGAAGCAGATGCGGAAATTAAATTGGAAGTTTACCATACTGCCGAAATAACTCATTTTGACACTAGAATTGAAGTGCAACGCACAGGCAACTATGAAATTTTAGATGAAGTTCAACTTTTTGGGCTGACTATTTATTCTAACGGCGAAAATCCAAATTACTCTAATTTTGAAAGTGTTGTGGAATATGAAAATTTAACTGATAATAATATTTTGCCATTTAAATTAAAAAGAACCACCTTTTATGAACTTCAAGAAGTAACAATAAATGAAACTTTTGAAGAAGTTTCTGAAAAAATTATTGCACAAGCAAGAGAAAAAACCTTGGAAAATTGCGGAAGTTATGATACAATAGTTGATGAATTCTACACGCTTAAACATTTCACTGAAGCAACAACTGTGAGTTATGTTATTGTGGAAGAGCGAATTCAAACAAATAATTAAAAAGAAATTTCCAAGAGGTTAAATATGAAAATTGAAGGTAAAATCGGATTTTATAAGCCAAAAATTAAAAAAATTTCTGAAATTTGTGAAAAAATGTTAAAAGAAGATTTTTCTAAGGTTTATTTTTCCATTAATTTTGTGGATGAGGAACAAATAAAAAAATTAAATAACGATTTTAGGCAAGTGGACAAGGTAACCGATGTTTTGTCTTTTCCAAATCTAAATAAATCACCAAATGAAAAACTAAAAAAATTTTTTAAATTTGCTGATTTTGATACTGGACTTTTGTTTTTAGGTGATATAGTTATTTGCAAAAATGTGGCAAAAAAACAGGCTAGTGAATATGGACATTCTTTAAAACGTGAAGTCTGTTTTTTGGCTCTTCATGGCCTTTTGCATCTTCTTGGTTTTGATCATATAAAAGAGGAAGATGAAAAAATTATGAATAAACTTCAAGATAAAATAATGGAAGAGGTAGGCCTATGAAATGCGGATATGTGGCAGTTCTAGGGCGACCAAATGCAGGAAAAAGTAGTTTGGTTAATTTTTATGTTGGTGAACAAGTTGCGGTTGTTTCCAAGCGTCAGCAAACTACAAGAGCGAATATTCTAGGCATAGTCACAGACAAAGATTATCAAATTGTTTTTATTGATACGCCAGGTATTCATCATAGCAAAAATGCACTCGACCGTTTTATGATGAAAAATGTGCGCTCAGCAATTTCAACTGCAGATGTAATTTTATATCTTTTTGATGCAAGTAAAGTTATTGATGGAGAGGAACAGGAGTATATAAGCACTTTAAGAGAAAAGACTGATAAACTTATTGTTGTTAAAACGAAAATAGATAAACAAAATGTAGCAAATTTTGCATCCGATATAGAAATATCAGTCAATAATAAGATTAACACAGATAAGTTGATCAATATGATAGCTCAAAATCTTCCTGAAGGGGATCCAATTTTTGATAAGGATGAATACACTGATAAAAGTATAAAATTTCTTGTTTGTGAATTTATTCGTGGTCAGCTTCTTGATATGTTTGATAATGAAATTCCTCATGGCGTCGCTGTTGTTGTGGAAAATTTAGTGGAAGAGAGAGAAAGAGTTAAGCTAGATATAGCAATTATTTGCGAACGTGAAAATCATAAGGGCATTATTATTGGAAAAGGTGGCAAAAATTTAAAAATCATTGGTTCAAACGCTAGAGAATATGCTGAAGATTTATTTAATAAGCAAGTTGTTTTGCATACTTTTGTCAAAGTGGATGAAGGCTGGAGAGATAAAAATGTAAGTAAATATTATTAAGTGTGCGTTGTAATGGTGGGCGAAGAACGAGAAAAACATCGTTTTTCTCGGACTGCCATTCGGCAGTCTAAATCTCGCGACAAGTCGCTAGATTTTTCTTCGCCCGCACAAGTGCCAGCGTTTAATTTTAAAATAAACAAAGCAAAATTTTTAACATTATTGTATATTTACTTTTCTTTTGCAAACACTTTAATTAGGGGTGAAAAAATGATCGTTGTAAATTATATTGCATATATCTTGACTATTATTGGCGGACTAAATTGGGGACTTGTTGGTATTTTCAACTTTGACCTTGTAAATTGGATGTGTATGGGAAGAAATGCTGGTTCAATTATCATTTATATTTTAATTATGCTTGCAGCAATTTGGCTCATCATTTCTCCAATTATTTCTCGTGGTATGCTTGACCTTGGTTGCCAATACAAAAAGAATTATGACGAAAAAAACAAGACTAAATAAGTCTTGTTTTTAATTTATCTTTATTTTGACTTTTCAAAATCACAAAATTTTAAAATTTCTGAAAGATTTTCGCAATTTTCGATTTGATTATGCCAAATTGTTTTATTTGAAGGATCTGTGTCATCAGGATTAATACATAAAGTTCTTGCTCCGCTTAAGTAAACCATTTCATCATTAGAACCATTACCAACAAAAAGAATATCTTCGCTTTTGAAATTGTATTGATTTTTGATAAGTTCAATATATTCATTTTTATTTTCTAAGTTATGTAGACTTGGGCGACTGTAGTTAATTAATTTACCATTGTTGTCAAATATTAGGTCATAGGTTTCAATAGCGGTTATAAATTTATCAACGTTTTCTCGTTTAAAAACATCCTCGATAATTTGTTTTATACCGCCAGATAAGACAAAAATTTTGACACCATTTTCGTAAAGTTTTTTTAAAGTTTCGCGTGTTCCAGGTAAAAGTTCCAATTTTTTTGAAATCTCGTGTAAGTATACTCTTCGGACATCTTTTTCTCTATATCTTTTAATTATAAGTTTCATCCAAGTTTCGTCATCAATTTCTTTTCGTTTATATTTATTATATAAAAAATTGTCATATTCAAGGTCATCGATATATTTCCATACTTCATACCAGCAATTACTACCTTTTCGGCTTTTTGTCAGCGTGCCGTCAAAATCAAAAACTATTGCTTTCATTTATTCTCCTTAAGTTTTTATTTATTATAACATATGAAATTTTAACTTTCAATAGAATATTGTGAAAAACTCACAAAAACGGTTGACAAACGAGAGAAAAATTAGTAAAATTAACAAGTAACATTTATAGGGGTGTAGTTCATCGGTAGAATGAGAGTCTCCAAAACTCCAGAGGAGGGTTCGATTCCTTCCACCCCTGCCAAGAGAAAAAACTGCGCTTTTGCTCATTTTCAAAACAAGAAAATAGGTTTCTGAAAAATGTTTATCATTTTTTGGAATAAGGAACAAACAAGTGAATGGTAAAGTCTTTGGCATTAGACAAAGATTAGAATGAATGCCGTTTGTGACGCAGTTACGCCTTTTCGCTTGTTTTTTCTCTTAATGCGACCAAACGCAACTCGCACTGCATTGGCGAGTTGGTCGCAACTCTCTTTCGAAGAGTGTTGTTCCAAGAGTAGAAACAGCCACGGGCTGCTGCGCTATTGCTCATTTTCAAAACAAGAAAATAGGTCTCCGAAAAATGTTTATCATTTTTTGGAATAAGGAACAAACAAGTGAATGGTAAAGTCTTTGGCATTAGACAAAGATTAGAATGAATGCCGTTTGTGACACAGTTACGCCTTTTCTCTTGTTTTTTTAAAAGCAATAAAATTTCATTTTGTTAGCTATATTTTTAATCTATTTGACTTGAAGATTTAAGTTTGTTATAATTTTATATGTTATTGTTGTGAAAAAGGCAAACCAATTAAAAAATTGAAAATTTTAGATAAAAAATAAGGAATCGATATGAAATTTGTGGAAGTTAATAATTCAAATAAAGATTTAGCAATAAAATTACAGGCGATTTTATTTCCTTCGGAAAAATCGCCAAAGCAGGTTATTAGGGGAATTAAAACCAATAATCCTAAAAATTTTATTGCATATCGTTATAACAAACCGGTGGGCATTGTTGGATATTATTTTGAGAAAAATCTTTCTGATCATATATTGATAAATTGGTTCGGTGTTTTAAAAGAATATAGGAACAAAGGAATTGGAACAAAAATTTTAAAACATCTTATTTCAATTTGCAAACAAAGAAAGGAGAACTATTTAACCACATATACTGATAAGTTTGAAAATTCTGAGTCAGTTAATTTATACAAAAAACTTGGATTTGATGTTAGAGATTATGTTAATGTTGATGATATAAAAAAGTTTAGCAATTTGGGCGTCAAAAATAATTATGTTATTTGCTGTTATAAATTAAAAAAATGTGAAGATATAGAATTTGAAAAATTAAATCTTAAAATCTATGAAGATTTAATGGAAATGAAAAACAATTAATATAATTATATAAAATTTAAAATTTTAAGAAAGTGTTTAAGCCACTTGACTTTTTTTGTGAGAAAGGGGTAAAATCTTTTCTAGAGGTGTTTTATGCGTCTTGTAAGTAAATTTTATGAAAGTAATGTTTTTGTTGTGGAAAAGAATAACGAAGTTTTGATTATTGATGCTGGAGCAAAGGTGGAAGAGGTCAAAAAGGCGGTCGGTAATAAAAAAGTCGTTGGCATTCTTTTAACACACGGGCATTTTGACCATTCCTATTTTGTGGAAGAGTATATGAAAGATTTTGGCGCGAAAGTGTATGCTAGTGAATACATTAAAGAATATTTAGAAGAGCCTAAAAAGAATTGTTCAACTGATTATGAGGGTTGCTATTTAGAAGTTAAAGATTTTTCAAATTTTGTTTTTCTTTCAGGTGAAGGGGAAATTAAAATTGGTGAATTTAAAGTGCAATATAAACAACTTGGTGGACATTCAAAAAGTGATATGTGCTTTAAAATTGACGATGAAATATATGTTGGCGACACAGTTCTAGGGCGCGCAGTTGGCAGAACTGACCTTTATGGTGGAAATAAAGAAGAAATGGTTAAGAGTTTGAAATATCTTCAAGGTCTAAACTATTCTATTATGCACTGCGGTCATGGCGAAGATTTTGAAAAAGCCACTCAAGATAAAGTTTGTCAAATTTATATCAAGTTTTTGAGTAGGTAGTCTTTACATCTTTTCTTCAATATGTTAAAATGATTTTGGGGGATATATGGAAAAATTTGAAGATGTTAGAGATATAAAGTGGAATGAAAGTGTGCATGGAAAAGTTTTTGAAACTCCAGATTTAGAAACATTAGTTACTTTAAGTTTTAATGGAAAAACTATTTGGACTGATGATACACTTCCAAAAAAAGTTTTAGAATATGGAAAAATTCCGCCACTTGGTATTTATGATTTACATAAGAAAGGGTATACTGGCGAACGAGTGAATGTGGCAATAATTGACCAGCCCCTTGCACTTGACCACCCAGAATATAAAGGTAAAATTGCAAGTTATAAAATATTTGCTCCAGAAAATTATGAAATGGACGTTAGCAGCATGCATGGTCCTGCTGTTACAAGTTTGCTGGTCGGTGAAAAACTTGGAACCGCACCTAAAGCGAAAGTATATTATTATGCTGTTCCAACTTGGCTTTTGGATAGTCTTTATCCAGCACAAGCACTTGAAGATATTATTGAAATAAACAAAAGTTTAAGCGAAAAAGATAAAATTAAATTTGTTTCTGTTTCAGCGGCGCATTCTGGTGCTTATTCTCCATTTAAAAAAAATTTAAAAGCATGGGAACAAGCGGTTGTCAATGCAGAAAATGAAGGAATTTGCGTTGTGGAATGTAGTGAAGGTAAAAGATTTGCATCTGCAGGCTATATTGATTATTTTTCAAAAGAATTTAAATATGGTTTTCCAAATCGGCCTATGTATCGTGCACAAGTGGGAAATGTTCACGTTCCAAATTCACTTCGAACAGTTGCAGAAAGTTATGATAATAAGAATTTTTTATATGCATATAATGGAGTTGGCGGTTTAAGTTGGGGAATTCCTTATGCGACAGGAGTATTGTGTTTGGGACAACAAGTAAATCCAAAGTTGACGGCTTTTGAACTCAGAGATTTGTTGATAGAAACTGCTCAAACAAACAAGTGTGTTATAGATCCAAATGGTTTTATTGAAAAAGTTAAAGAAAAAAGTAAGTCTAGAGAATTATAGTATGGAGACAAAAAAGAGCAAATCATTTAGATTTGCAGTTACCTTTGGCAACAAAAAACTTTTAGCAATTTGCTAAAAGTTTTTTCTTTTCGCCGTTTTCGAGTGGTTTTAATAAAAGTATTGATTTTTAACATAACCATTTATGTTAATCTCCAAAAATTTTAACTTTACTTTAATCTCAAATCTTCGTTTTTTAAAATAACAGAAATTGAAGTTTCGCGATTTGCGATGCGAGAAAATATGCGTTCATCATATCTGTCTCTGATTTCTGCGAGGTCAAGGTTAGAGGTTATTATTGTGCAAAGTTTTCTCATTTGTCTTTCATTTAAAACTTGATATAAAAATTCAATGGTGGAATTTTTATAAATCACTTCTGTTCCAAGGTCATCAATAAACAAAAATTCACAGGAGAGATATTTATCTAAAATTGTTTCGTTATAAGTCGAGCGATATTCCTTAAAATCACGGCTCATTTGAAAAGCAGTGACAAGTTTGACAATTTTTCCCTGCTCAATTAGTTCGTTTGCCATTGCACGAGTAAGATATGTTTTTCCTGTTCCGACTTGACCAGACAAGAAGATTATATTTTTCTTAAAATCGCTATGACACCATTCTTTCATTTTTTCATAGAGCATTTTTAATGTGCCTTGAGCACCTTTTTCAGCCTCAGAAAAACTTACAAGTTTTCCGAAATTGCTTTCTTCAAAAAGAATATTTGAAATTTCTTTTTTAAGGCACTCACATATTTTTCCGTCAACATAGCCATTATCTTGGCACTTTTTACAGGAATAGGAAATTGTGTTTTTTACTCCATTTTTAGAAAAATATTCGTCAATTTCTTTTTTGAGTTTTTCTTGAAGAGTTTTGTTTGTTTTTTCGCCATATGCTTCTTTTTTAGCGTTTTCAATTATTTCTTGTTGATATTTTTTTCTTAAATTACTGAATTTTTCATCTTTTGAAAATTGTTCAAGTATAAGTGTATAGGGCTCTTCATTTTTACGTTTTCTTTCGTTTATTATGTTTTCCGCTTTTTCAATAACTTCTCTATTCATATTACACCTCGATTTCTTCAATAGACTGGAAGAGGGCATTCATCTCTTCTTTAGTGTAATCACGTTCGTTATTAAATTTTTTCGTTTTCGTTTTTGTGCTGACAATTTGAGAAGAATTTTTAGCATCTTCCACTGTTCTAATATTTTTATCGTGGAAAGAGGAGAGAAGGGCAGCAAGATATTGCATTGGTTGTTCTTTTCCAACTGCAAGGTTTACGGCATATTCAATTAAGTCATCCGGCATATTCCAAACTTCC
The DNA here is from genome assembly GCA_944349415.1 of uncultured Clostridia bacterium. Lineage (GTDB taxonomy): Bacteria > Bacillota > Clostridia > Christensenellales > UBA1242 > Caccovivens. The sequence goes on along the minus strand of CALVMX010000008.1, from coordinate 6,495 downwards.
GTCCAAATTTTGTATTTATCTCTATCGAATTGATTAACATTTCGAGATAAACCAATGCTCTCAAGTATGGTTTTAATCTTTTTATCGACTGAAAGGACGGAATTAAAGTATTCTTGCAGACTTTCTTCACTCAATATGCCGAGTTTGTAGAATTTTGCAAGCACTTTGTCCATACCTTCCAATGTCCTAACATTTGTTTTAAAAGAGTAGTTAGAAATTTGCTCTAACATACTTACTGAAAAGCCCATATTGAACCATTTGAAGATATAATTATCCACCACAGGCTCAAGATTTTCGTAGTATAAGCCAAGATTTGTGGTGATTTTCTTAGCAACTTCAGTGGAAGTTTTCTTCTCACTTTCATAATTTTCAATTTCGTCCACTTTTTGAAGTTTTAATGAATAATATTTCTTTAAAAGTGTGTCTAGATACTCAAAACTTGGGCGTTTCATATTTTTTGCCACGTTTAATATGACGTTGTCATCAAATTTTAATTCATCTTTCCAGAATTTATATGTCGAGCGCTCGTTTATTGTTGGTAGTCGTTTAATTTTAAGAGCCTTAAACACCATTTCCACGCCTTCATTTTGTCCTTCCAGCCCACACAAGTATTCTTCAGTTTGCTTTGCGGTCAAAATTTTACGATTAGCAAAATCTTTCGCCACCGTTGTGATATAGGAATAATTTATATTATCACTTTTCTTAGCGTCCACGCAGTATTTGATAACCATAAGCAAGGCTTCTTTTTCCATATGTAATTCTTCAATGATATAGTAATATTCTTCATATTCTTTCGGTGTTATCATTCTACCGGACAAAATTTCTTGTGCTTGAGCATTAAAGGTCCCGTATTTTTTGACATTATATTTTTTTGTGTGATTTAAAACATTAGTTATAGGTAAGTATCTCACTTCAAAAGGAATAACTTCCAAGATTTGCACAAGTCCTTGTTCTTGCCAATAATAGAAACAACTCTCCACGTCCTCTTGTGACATATTAAGTTCGTTTGCGAAATTTTCAAGAGTGTTGTCACGACTTGATGCGTCTTGACATTTGTATAGACCATAAAGATAGACCTTAACACACTCAGACGAGGCATAAGGTAGGTAATTGTTTATAAAAATATTGTCCACTTGTGTGGTATTATTTGCAACAGCATCCACAGATAGTTTACAAAAAGCCATTTTGCACTCCTATTTTATTGCAAGATAAAACTTGCAATAAAATTGTAGCACAAATTTTTTTCTTTTACAAGTTTTTCAGGTATCTTTTAGATTTTTCCTTAATAAAATAGGATATGAAAAAATATGCTTTTCTTTTAGCACTAGTTTTTGTTATTCCGTTATGCCTTGTCGGATGCGGACAAGAAGTTAAACTTTCAAGTTATAATATAGTTTGTGAATACGATGAAAATACTCACACTTTAAAAGCAGAGCAAACTGTTTGTTATGTTAATAATTCCGATAACACTTTAAATGAAGTTTGTTTTTTTCTATATCCAAATTCCTTTAAAGAAGTCGCAGTCTCTAACGCATATTTAGAGCGAGCATATCCAAATGGAGAGTCTTTTGGTGAAATAGATATTGAAAGTATTAAAATAGGCGAAACTTCAGCTGAATTTGAAATTGAAAATGATGCGATTTTAACTATTTCATTATTAAATTCACTTTTTCCTAATGAAAGTATTGAAATTGACATATCTTACGTCGTGACACTTGCAAATATAAATCATCGTCTTGGTTACGGCGAAAATACGATAAATTTTGGCAATTTTTATCCAATTTTATGTGTCTATGATAACGGTTTTATCAAAAATTCTTTTGCTTCAAACGGCGACCCATTTTATAGTGAAATTGCAAATTACAATGTTGAAATAACATACTCTTCTTCTTTCACTCTTGCGTCAAGTGGAGATATTTTAGATTCACAAACCACAAATTCAAAAACAACCACAAAAATAGTGGGCGAAAAAATAAGAGATTTTTGTTTTGTTTTATCTGATAAATTTGAAGTTATCTCAAGTGATATATATGGTGTTAAAGTCAATTATTACTACTACGATGACGAAAACGCGGAAGATTATCTAACATTATCTTGTGAGGTTATAGAAGAATTTTCTTCTCTATTTGGAGATTATCCATATAAAAATATCAATGTGGTCAAAACTAATTTTTGTTTTGGTGGTATGGAATATCCGAATCTTGTCTATATTTCAGATAAAATTTCGGATGCGGAAACCTATCGCTATGTCATTGTTCACGAACTTGCTCATCAGTGGTGGTATTCTCTCGTAGGAAATAATGAATATGAAGAGGCATGGCTGGATGAAAGCTTGACAGAATATTCCACCGCTCTTTTCTTTGAACGCCATGATTACGGGCTTAATTATGATGAAATTATAAATGGTGCATATAACACTTATAGTATGTTTGTTGACGTTTACACAAATATTACAGGTGACTGTGATGAAAGCATGAACAGAAATTTAAGTGAATTTCAAACAGAACCTGAATATGTTAACTGTGTCTACACAAAAGGTGTTTTGATGTATGATAGTTTGAGAAAAACATTAGGTGACAATAAATTTTTTAAGTGTCTACAAGATTATTTTGAAGAATACTGCTATAAAAATGCCAGCGGTGCTAAACTAATTGATTCTTTTTCAAAATCCTCGCATCGAAATTTGGAAGGCTTCATAAACTCTTGGCTAGACGGTAATGTTGTGATAGGAGATTAGACACCTATATTATTGAAATTAAATTTGCCTTTAAAACAGTTTGAGGCAAATTTTTTATATTCGAAATCACCAAATCGGCACTTTTTAAACCCCATTTAATTTTTCCTTCTGCTGTATTTGGTTCTATTGGCAGATTTTTAAATTTGATGGATTCTCTAAAATAATTAGATTTAATTATAATATCATAATAAATGTCAAAATTTTCTTGACATTCTTTTTCTATTAGTGATAAAATTTTTTTTGATTTAAGGGGACTTTTATGAAAAAAAGAATTTTGACGGGAATAAAACCTACCGGTTATGCTCATATAGGAAACTATTTTGGAGCTATTAAGCCGGCTATTGAACTAAGCCATAATCCTGATTATGATTGCTATTATTTTATTGCTGACTACCACGCACTTACCACATTAGAAAATAAAGAAGAGATGCAGGAATATTTCTACAACATCGCTTGCACATGGCTTGCTTGTGGGCTTGATCCTAAAAAGGTTGTTTTTTATCGCCAGAGTGATATCAAAGAAGATTTTGAACTTAATTGGATACTTTGCAACGTCACACCAAAAGGACTGATGAATAGAGCGCACGCTTATAAGGCTATTGTGGAACGTAATGAAGAGCAAGGAATAGACCGTGATGACGGTGTGAATATGGGGCTTTATAACTATCCAATTTTAATGGCTGCTGATATAATTTTGTTTGACACTGACCTTGTTCCAGTTGGACTTGACCAAAAACAACATATTGAAATTGCCCGCGACATTGCGCATAATTTTAATGTAAAATACGGAAAATGTTTAAAGGAGCCTAAAGAGTATATCGACGAAAATAACAACACATTAGTTGGGCTTGACGGCAGAAAGATGAGTAAAAGTTACAACAATACTATTAGGCTGTTTTCTGACGAGGAGACTCTTAGAAAATCAATATTTAGAGTGGTGACAGATAGTCGTTTGCCGGGCGAGCCAAAAGATGCAGACTGCACTGTAAACAAATTGTTTAAACTTTTCGCAAGCGAAGATGAGGCTAAAAAATTTGAACAAGATTTGTTAAACGGACTAGGCTGGGGCGAGGCTAAAAAACAACTTTTTGAGGTTGCAAATAGATTTATTTCACCGATGCGCGAAAAATTCAATTACTTTATCAGTCATAAAGAAGAGGTGGACGAAATTTTAAAACAAGGAGCGGTTAAAGCTCAAAAAGTGGCGAGCGAAGTCCTTGCTCGCGTTAGAAAAGCAATAGGAACAGATAAATAAAAGGATAAATAAAATGAAATTTGAAATGTGGTCAGTATGGCACTTTGTTTTAATGTTAGCACCAATAGTTGCCATTTTAATTCTTTATTTTGCACTAAGAAAAACAAGTTATAAGACAAGATATATTGTCGGTATTGTTATTGGTTGTATTTCGCTTGGTATTCTCATAATGAGAAATATTGATATATTTGTAAATAATGGTTTTGATCCAGAAATTATTCCACTTCAAGTGTGCCATTTTGGAAATATTATGGTTTTTATCGCCCTTGTCTTTAGGAGTAAAATCGCAACTTCAATTTCTTGGACTTTAAATTTACTTGCAGCATATGCATCGCTTGTGTTCGCGGACAGTTTGGAAAACTATGCAACTATGGCAAGTATACGTGCTCAAGCATATATTTGGGGACACATATTTATTGTGATCGGTGCATTGTATGCGGTGCTATTGAAAATTGTTCGCATAGATTTTAAGTCATTCCTTTGGGGAATTGGAGTGCTTGTCTTGTTGTTGATTCCTGCAATTATTTTAAATTCCTACTTTAATGACGTATTAGGCTACTCTATAAATTATTTCTATATTTATAACTCAAATGGTGTGCCTTTTGAATTCTTGTATATTGGAGATCGAGCAAAATATGGCTGGTTTACAATAAATTGGATTTACACAATTTTACTTATTTTAATATTCCTAGTTTTAATGTTCCTAATTTATTTAATACAAAAACTTTTGTATCTAAAGGATAAAGACTATAAAACGGAAAGTGTTTATCATGCTTGGAGGCAAAAAAGAAAACTTACAAAAGTGAGCTAAAGTAAATTAAAAGATAATTTTGATATTATCTTTTTTTGTCCGTTCTTTCTATGTAGGTGACATTCAACAAGAAGATATTGATGCTAAACTTGAAAACGGAATTTTGACAATTCTTCTTCCAAAAGAAGAAAAATCTGCACCAAAATCAAACCGCATTGAAATTAAATAATTAATTGATTAGAAAAATCACTAGTCCAAAAAACTAGTGATTTTTATTTTATGCTATAGATTTGCATTTTAATTAAAAATTTGTTATCCTTATACCTAGGAGGAAAATATGGATTATTATGAAAGTAAGGCTAAAATTGCTTATGACAAATACATAAAAGGAGAACCTTTTAAAAAGGTTTATGCGGTTGTTCAAAAGGGAGAAAAATTTGTTGTTTTAAGGAATAGTAAGGGGAGATATGAATATTCTCTTTCTGGTGGTGGCGTTGATGATGGCGAAACAAATGTTCAGGCGATAAAAAGAGAATTATTGGAAGAATTAAATATCAATGTTGAAATAAAGAAAAGCCTAGGATTTTGCAACTATGTTCGCACTTGGAGATATCAAGGAAAAGAATTTGACATTGATTATGTGTCAGAAATTTTCTTGACCGAATTTGTTTCGTATGCTGATAACAAAAATTTTGGACTAGAAGGTGAGTTTGACGGAAAAGGAATTTCCATTGCAGAAATTTCTCGAGAAGAAATGCTAAACAAAGTCTATGAATTTACAGCTGGCGGAATCAAGTTTTGATTCTATTAAAATTTGTAAATTTACAATATTTTACAAAATATTTCAAAACTATAAAAATTATTTAATTAAAATCAAATTACATAACTTATTTGTTGCTATGACAAAAACGAAAACATTATGAATGTCCTTTTGGGTGAGATTTGGAGAAGATTATAAATTTGTGAATTGGAGAGTATATGAATTTGAAATTGGTTGTGCCACACAAAGAAGATTTGTGGTTTAAAAAAGAGATGAAAGAAGATCCTGCCACAATGGACTATAATGCGGGCTATGATTTAAACTTTGCTGGGTATAATCGCATAGACGGAACAATTCAAACAGATTTGAGTGAATTAAAAAATGTTTGGACGAAGAAGTGGATTGGAAATGAGCCAATAAATTATTATTACTTTATAAAAAAAGATAACACATTTATTGGCGAAATTTATGCAAAATTTGACAAAGAAAAAAATTCTTATGAAATTGGAATTGTTATAAAGGGCGAGCATAGAGGAAAAGGATATGCGACACCTGCAATTAAATTACTTTGTGAGAAATTGAAAGTTAATGGTGTCAAAAAATTATATCATAAGCTTCCTGCGTCAAGAAAAAGTGCAATAAAAGCTGATATAAACAATGGTTTTGTTATAAAAAAAGAAAATATTGACGGAATGAATAAATTTGGCAAAAGCGAGAAATTGGTTTATTTGGAAAAGGAATTGTAATGGATACACATTTAAAGACTATCATTTATAAAATTGTCGAAACAGAGTGGCTTTAAATGGCGAAGCAATTAAAATTGGCAACATCATTGAGAAAAACGAAAGAAAATTGTGTTATTCAAGTTTATCTCATAACTTTTGAATTTGTCTAAAATTATTTTGTTTTTTTTATTAGTTTATATTATCGGAAGCCGAACTTGCTTGCAAGGGTGAGGCTGATGGTTATACATACTAAGTGATGAGTGTGCG
>CALVMX010000007.1 GCA_944349415.1 uncultured Clostridia bacterium | reverse complement strand
GCTATTAAAAAGAACGGGTTTACTTTTCAATATGCTTCAGATGAACTAAAAAATGATAGAGAATTTGTTTTAGAAGCGGTTAAAGAAGATAGAGATGCTCTTCAATTTGCTTCAGATGATCTTAAAAATGATAGAGAATTCATTTTAGAAGCTATTAAAATTAATGCGTTTGCTCTTGAATATGCTTCAACTGAACTAAAAAATGATAAAGATGTTGTTTTAGAAGCTATTAAAAAGAACGGGTTTACTTTTCAATATGCTTCAGATGAACTAAAAAATGATAGAGAATTTGTTTTAGAAGCCGTTAGAATTGATGGGCTCGCTCTTAAATATGCTTCAGATGATCTTAAAAATGATAGAAAAGTCGTTCTTGAAGCCGTTAAAATTAATGGATATTCTCTTAAATATGCTTCAGATGAACTGAAAAATGATAAGGCATTTGTTTTAGAAGCGCTTAAAAGTAATCCATATGTTCTTGAATATGTTTCACTTGATTTCTTTAAAAATGGAGAACAATTAGTTCAATGTATTGAAGCAGTTAAGAATCATTTAAAAGATAGAGTTGGTCAAGATGTCTCACAAGAAGACCAAGAATATGCATCAAAAGTCATCGGGTTTGTTAAATATACAGTTACAAAAAAAAGAAAAGAAATAAACCTTCTTGAACAAGAGGAAAATGCAAAAGCTCAGCGTGTAAAAGATTATAAAACTAAAATAGACCAAGAGTTAGGATTTGATTTATAATAAGGAGTTTATATGACAAAGAAAGAATATTGCAGTTGGATCGATGAAGAATTTGCCAAAATCGAAAAGGCAATTTTTGGAAAAAAGAAAAATTAAACTTTGACTTATTGTCGATTCAAAGAATTTAAATCAAAAAGGCATATCAAATTTATGATATGCCTTTTATTTTTCTTTTAAAATGTTTTTAAAAAATTTATATTATCTGAAGTCGAACCAAGCGCGACGAAGTCGCATTTGAGTGAGACTGATGGTCATACATACTAAGTGATGAGTGTGCGTTAGCACACAAATTCGATAGAATTTATTAAAATTTTATGTTAATAAAATTTTAACATCACATAGTTTATATTAATTTAATTTTTCAAGATTATATTTCATCTCCAAATAATTTAATTGTCCACTTTGACACAGTAGCAAGTTGGAACATTTTCCACGCGAACTTTTTCAGAAATCGCCATTCCTGCAATGACATATACTTCATTTCCGCTTGCAAGCACCGGAATTATATCGCGTTTTCTGACAGGAACTTTTCTGTCAATGAAATACGATTTTAATTTCTTTGTTCCACCGCCAAATTTTTCAAAAACGTCACCTTCTTCTCTAAAACGCCATACTGCATCCTTTGGCACTTTGCGATAGTCAAAATAAAGTCCGTTTTCAAGGACGGCGTCAAGTTTAACTCTTTTTACTGTCACCGTTCCAAAGCCTTCCACACTGAAAGTCATACACTTGTTTGGTTTTCTTAAGGTTGGTTTTTCCACATAAACATTCTGGAAAGTTAAAAATCCATATTCTTTTGACACTGTCACATCAAGCGGAAGTTTAATTCTCTTTCCGTTGTCAAGGTTGAGTGCAAGGTCCTTTATCATTTCAATGTGTTTTCTTTCAATATCCTTCTTCACATTGATCGCCTCAAGTGCTTTAAAGATTAGTCTTGAGTAAACCGCACTGTGAAGTTTAAAAATACTGCAAGGAAGTTGCACAGATTTTTCATCAATGATAAGGCTGTTTAAGTCGAGGTTTTGGTTGATATAGTCATCATCTTCACAAACTGATTTTGAAAAGTTGTTAATAGCTTCAACTGCGTTTGGATATCTTTTCAAAACTTCTTTCATGATGACATTTCGAATGAAGTTGCGGTTATAAGTGTTGTCAGAGTTGCTGTTATCTTCAATATATTCAATATCATTAAGTGAAGCATATTCCAAAATATCTTTTTTGGAAGTTTGGAGCATTGGACGAATGTAAATTCCGTCACGAATTGGCTCCATACCTTTTGCACCAGCCACACCTGCACCTCGGAAGATATGCATCAAAATTGTTTCTGCTTGGTCACTTTGATGATGAGCAAGTGCGATTTTATCAACGATATCTTTTTTAATAAGTGCTTCAAAAACACCATATCTGCCTTCGCGCGCTGCTGTTTCCACGCTCAATTTTTTATCTTTAGCAATTTTTGGAGAGTCGATAGTGAACTTATAAACTCTAACCCCCATCTCTTTACATTTTTCTAAAACAAATCTCGCCTCATCATAACTTTCTTCTCTAATGCCGTGGTTTATATGAATACCAACAACGTCAATGTCAAGTTTCTCTTTGTTGGCATTTAAAAAATGAAGTAAGCACATTGAGTCAACGCCACCGCTGACACCAACGCCTATCACTTCACCTTTTTTTATCAATTTATTTTCTTTAATAAAATCCAAAATTTCTTCCATAATTTTATCCTCAAAAATTCATATATAATAAGTATACATTAAAATTATGGAAAAAACAATACTTTTTAATAAAATTTTTGCTTTTTGAAGCAATTTTTAAACATTTTTTGAAAATAAAAAATTTTAACTTTCAAAAACCTTAATAACAAGAACCGTTAAATCATCAACAGCATAGCCGTTATTTTTTGATAAAGCGCGATTTAAAAGTGCGTCCGCAAGCTCTTGAGGATTTTTAATTTTCAAAGCTTTAATTTCATTTTTTAACTCTTCATCACTTTCAAAACTGTCACTTATGCCATCCGAAATCATAATGATATAGTCATTGGCATTTATCACCTCTTTTTTCACAATAGGACTGATATCACTCACAATTCCCATTGGAAGAGAGGAGGAATTTATCACTTTGACACCGTCCTCATTCAAAATATGTGTGACAGGACTTGCCATTTTAATAAAATCAACAATACCATTCCTTAGATCGACAACACCAATATCTAAAGCCGAAAAAATATCTTCCTTGTGCAAATTCAAAAGTTTATTGACTGTGGATAAAATTATATCGTTATCAAATCCAGCCTTATAGAAATTTTCAATTAAAGATATAGAAAGTTCACTGACATTTTCTGCCTTTTCGCCGCTTCCCATTCCGTCACTTATTGCAAACAAAATTCTGTCTCCGTCAAGTCGAATGAGCGAATAAGTGTCTCCGCTCACTTTGGAATTTTCCTTCGTTTTTTGTGCTATGCCAAAAATGCAGTCAAATCTCGGTGCTGTTCGGAGATTAAGAACGGTATAGTTTGGTCTTGTGCTTGGGAAACTTTCAAACAGTGCCATTTTTTGTCCGCAAACTTTTCCCACACAATCCTCAATTCGAAGGCGTGCACTATCTTCGTTACGAACCACAAGAGAAGCAATTTCTGTGTGTATATCCTTCTCATACACCACGGCATCAATACAGACAATGTTGTGATATGTGAGCTCATCCAAAATTTTACTTTCCCTAACTGTATCAAACGAAATATTGCTTTCCACCTCTTTTGAAAGTGACCCTATTACCTTTGATATACCAAGAAGTTGGTCGGCAATTAGAATTTTGCTTGTATCCACATCACTCATCATTGTCAAATATTTTTTGTATTGACTTGTGAGAGCATTGACACTTCCAAGAATGGCACTTGTCTGCTTACATCTTGAAGTTAGATAGGATGGAATATCTAAAAGCGTAACTTTACCTCGCTCAAATGCCACATTGATAAGTTCATCAAACACCTTCTTCGTGTCCTCAGCAAAAGTTCTATGACAATGATTTCTCTCTGGACAATAGGAACAAATTTTATCGCATATTTCTTCATTTAAAATCTTCGCAACCTCTTCTTTGGACATATTTTTTTTGAGCATATTGCGATAGATAATATTCATTTCGTTAAACACTTCAGCAAGATTTCCAAGTCGCTTATGGAGAAGTTCTCTATTTCTATTTACCACGTTTTTCATCGCCAGCCTATCTTTTGAAAGGTTGAAAATAACCGCAACTTCATTCAAAACTTTTTTAGGTATGATTAAAAAGATGAGAGAAGAAAGAATGAGTGGCAAAATTTCAATTATACCAAAACTCGAATAAAGGTTGAAATAAAATCCTGCTAAAATTTCCACGCATAAAACGCCAACAATACTAAAAATCTTGTGATGATTTTTGAAAATAAGTGCTAAAAGTGCCCACAAAACAAAAGGTGTGACAAACATAGGATTATTTGTGGAAAGAAGAGCACCAAGCCCACCAATTATTGCTACAAGCAGTGTAAGTATTGGTGTCGAGCAGTAGGCAAAGACAAGCACAAGAAAACTCACAAAAAGTTTCAAAAAAGAGAAATCATAGATATTGATATTTACAAGTCCAGCACTCAAACTTAAAACTATTGTAAAAAGCGAAACAAGTTCCAAACTTGTAAGCTTGTTGGAAAAGCCTCGAATGATAAGTGCCTCGAAAATAACAATAGAAGAATACATAAACAAAGTGCCTAAAACAATGTTGACTACAGATAGAATAGGAGAAAATCCAGACAAAATTTCAAACACAACTTGTGCCGTTTGACTTAAAACTGCAAAAACTCCAAATTCCCATTTTTTCATATTTTTTTTGCATAAAATATGAATAAAATATGGCACGATTAAAACAAATAAAGTGCACAGAAGCGAGATAGCATTCTCAAGCGAGAAAGTCTCTAAAAGCCCAGCTATTAAATTTGCCGGTGCAAGCAAATACACCTTTTGATTCGCCCAAGTAAGTGCAAACAACATACCAAAAGCAAAAGGTGACAACACCATGTTGATATTTGCATTAAAAAGGACATAAAAAAGAAAAACATATAGCACAAACTTTATTAGCAAATTCAAAGTATAATTTATATTTATTTTTTTCATTTACAACCTCTAAAAAATTGTAAAATTAAAAAACATAAAAATTATAAGAAAAATTTGCATTTTTTTAAGAAAAAAGATGAATTTTTGTCAAAAGGCGTTGCCTTATTCTGTATATTTAAGATGAAATTTGAAAAGTTAAATTTTATTTAGCAAAAAGTGCCTTCTTACACAAATTAAAAACTATATATTAAAAATTTATCGCACCGAAAAATAAGATAATATACCATAAAAAAGCACATAGCAAAAATCTTTTTGATACTCTTCACTCACCAATAATGCCTCTTCTTCTGGGTTGGAAAGAAAACCACACTCCACCAATATGCTTGGTATTGGAGTGGTGTTGATAACATAAAAATCACTCGACTTTGCCGTTTTTTTAGCATAGTCTATTTTCGCATTCAAAGCATCTTGAACTTTTTGAGCAAATTCTTCATATTCTGAATGAGTCTCAGCATAAAAAACCTGCGCTCCTCGAGCCTCAGATGTTGAAAAACTATTCATATGAATACTCACCACCAAGTCAGGATTTGCTTCTTCAATAATTTCCATACGTTTTTCCATTTCGCTACGTTTTTTATTCGTGGCAAAAGCGGAATATAGACCGTTCATATCCTTTCTTGTCAAAACAACATTGAAGCCATATTCTTCACATATACTTTTAAGTTTCAACGCAAACTGAAGATTAAGATAACTTTCCGTAACTTCAGTTGTTCTTCCCACAGCTCCCCCATCACGCCCGCCATGTCCCGCATCGATCACAATGGTATATAATGCTTTCGGCGAACTCGTCGCCTTAACCGCATAGCAAATGCATGCAACAGAACAAATTGCAACCAAAATTACCAAAATACTGGCACAATGTGCCTTTTTTATTGTTAAGAATTTCATATTGTATTTTATTAGTGTAAATTAGATTTTATCACAATTTGTTAGATATATCGATGCAAAAAACTCTTACTCCTCATATTGACAACTTTAATAGGTTGTGATATAATTTGATTGGAGATTAAAATGAGTTTAGTAAGTGTTATAGAAACTTTGAAAGAATATTTTGGGTGGACAGACGAAGAGATTAAAAGAAACGGGAAATCCCTTTCGTTAATTTATTATCTTGAAAAAGAAGAAATTCTAAAAAAAGCGAACTTCTATATGACAACTTTCAGTTTAACTCAAACCGAATTTAATAAAATGCTTAAATCTTTACCTAATCTTTTGGGTTTAAATAATGAAAGCGTTTTAGATAAAGTGAATTTTTATAAAAAGACATTTAATTTAACCCAAGTTGATTTTAACAAAATGCTTAAAATTTCGCCTGTTCTTTTGGGTTATAAAAACGAAAGTGTTTTAGATAAAGCAAACTTTTATATGAAAACATTCAATTTAACTCAAGCTGAATTTAACAAAATGCTAAAAACTTCGCCTACTCTTTTGAGTTATAATAATGAAAGTGTGTTAAATAAAGTAAATTTTTATAAAAGCACATTTAATTTAACACAAACTGAATTTAGTAAAATGTTTAAAACACCACCTACTCTTTTGGGTTATAATAATGAAAGTGTGCTAGATAAAGTAAATTTTTATAAAAAGACATTCAATTTAACTCAAGCTGAATTTAACAAAATACTTAAAACTTTACCTAATCTTTTGAGTTATAATAATGAAAGTGTGTTAGATAAAGCAAACTTTTATATGAAAACATTCAATTTAACTCAAGCTGAATTTAATAAAATGTTCAAATCTTTGCCTAATCTTTTGGGTTTAAATAATGAAAGTGTGCTAGATAAAGTGAATTTTTATACAGAAACATTTGATCTAACACAAGCTGAATTTAGTAAAATGTTTAAAACACTACCTACTCTTTTGAGTTTAAATAATGAAAGTGTGTTACATAAAGTAAATTTTTATATGGAAACATTTGATCTAACACAAGCTGAATTTAACAAAATGCTAAAAATTTCGCCTACTCTTTTGAGTTATAATAATGAAAGTGTGTTAGAAAAAAAGAAAAATTTTGACAAAATTGGATTAAATAAAAACGATATCATAAAAAATCCTTTCATTTTAGCTGCACCATCAAACAGCTTAATCTTTAAATATACCCTTCTATATATTGATTTTGGAAACAAAAGTTTTCTTGAAAAAAAATGGTATATGCCAAGTGAAAAGAAAGTTTGGGGAAGATATGCATATATAAAGCAGAATGGAAGATCAAAACCTGCTGATATATTAGATGGAGAAAAAAGGTTTCAAAAAAAGTATGGCATTGAAAGTAGTGCCCTTATGGAAAAATTTCCTATCACAAAAGAGGTTGTGGAATTTGTGAACAGCGAATATAATAAACTTGCTGAAAAGAATGGCGACAAAAAACTTGAAATTAAATTTGACGACTTGCAGAAAAAAGATAAAGAGAAAGGAGAATAATATGGAAAAAGATTTGGAAAAGTTTTTACTTCAAATGAAATTCACAAAAAACGAAATTGAAGATATGAAAAACATCGCCCCAACTCTTGATGTGACCACACTAAAAGAAGTTAAAGGTGTGATGCAAGTTTTAAATTTCTATGGCTATCCAAAAGAAGATTTACCAGAACTATTTTATCAAAACCCTAATATTATGACTATGGACGAAAAGGTTTTAATGGACGAGCTTGACAAGTTTGTTCTACAAAAAGTGGGCATTGAAGAATATTTAAAAAATAATCCATTTGGAATTTGATTTTTAAAATACAAAAGCATATCAAATTGATATGTTTTTTTGTTTTGCTGTTTTCTTTATTTTTAATTTTACTCGACTAATTTTCGACAGGATTCGGAAATTATTTTTTTATTTTCTCTTTTGCTTGACAAAGCGATTTCAAATGTTAGATAATAAGTAAGTGAGAAAAATTTTACTTTTATTTTGTTTACTTATTTTTTGCTTGCCTAACGTAAATTATGTAAGTGCGAAAAACAAAAAAGAGTGGATTTGTATTGCAAATTATTGCTACATTTACTCTGAGCCGTCTTTTACTTCTGCCAAAGTTGTAGATGAAAATAGTGACCCTATCATTGTTAAACACAAAGATATCTTAATTTTGGAGGAAAGTGAAAATGGACTAAACACTTACTTAGACAGCGAAGGGCAAATTTTTTACGCCGTGCTTTCTATGGAAGGAGTCGAAATAAATGGTTATATTTTCTCAGATTTTGTAACAGAAGATATATCAAAAATTGAAACATATCCAACTTTCAATGCCACATTAAAAAGCGACACCTATCTTTTTGAAGTTAACGGCGAAGAATTTTCTGAAACAGAAACACTTTTGGAAAGTGGAACAAGAGTATATCTCTATGAAGGCTTTGATAACGATGTCAATGGTTACAATGCTGTAGCCGTTAAAGTTGGTAACACTCTTCAATATGGCTATGTCTTAAAATCCGACGTGTCGCCTGACGGCATTAATCCAGCAATTATTTATGCTATCACCATTGCCCTTGCTTGCATTGGAATTATTATGGCATTTTTGTTTATGAAAAACAAAAAAAATAAGAAAAAAATGTCACACTAACTTGTTTTTGCAAAATTGTTATATTAAACTATTTACCAAAGGAGAAAATATATGAATTTTTATAGTATTGAAACAGAAGTCGAGGATTTGAAAAAAATGGTTTGGCACCTGACTCGCAAAACCATTCCTGAACTTGAAGATAGAATTAAAACTCTTGAAAACTCAACGCAAAACGAATCTAATGCAAGTAATGAAAACTAACAGGCTGAGCCTGTTTTTTATTTACATAAATAAATCATTAATAAAAATTTATTAAAAATGGCACAATTTGTTTTGTGTCTTTTTTTATTTTTTTAATTTGATAATTTCTAACCAGTTTTCGCTAGCCGGGCGGAAGTCCTCCAAATTTTGAATAAAATTTGGAGGAAAAAATTCTGCAAGAATTTTTTGCTCGCGTTTCGCGAGCGACTTCCGCCCTCTCTCCAAACAAAAATTTAATTCTTTTCCACTTTAATTAAACTTAGAATAAACTTAAACTTCTTTTCTTCACTATCAAATTTTAATATTTTTCGCTTTTTCATATTAATCCTCCAAAATTTTGTATTTATTTAAAAATCTATTAATTTTGCGTTCGTACATGTTCCCTAAAACAACATAACTCATAGCATGTTCAGCATCATCAACCAAACAAAGTTCTCTCAAATTTTCTGGTGTTGCTTCATATAGATTCATAGAACATTCTGGCAAAACATACCTATCCGCCTTTCCATGAAAGTATAGAATTGGTATTTTTGATTTTTTTACACATTTAACAAAATTTCCGTCACTTAAATTGAACTCATATCTTCTTTTAGTATAACTTTTTAATATTTTGAAAAGTAAATTCTTTAAAATACCAAATTTTTTCAAAATATATTTGATTTGCTTTTCCACATTATCAAAGGCCGAATCGGAGATAACTGCAACAACATTGTTTGGCAAATCTTCGCTCGCTCCACAAACAGCACTTGCACCCATCGAAAGCCCAAACAAAATAATTTTGCTTTTATTATTTTCATTTAGGAAATTTATCCAACCTTTTATGTCCAACCTATCGAAGTATCCCATGCCGACGCAGTCACCTTCGCTATCGCCGTGTGCTCGATTTTCTACACACAAAAGGTTATAGCCTTTTTGGAAGAAAAACTTGGCATAGGGTTGCATTTCCTTATAATTTGCCGAGTATCCATGAACCAAAAGAATCGTCACCTTACTTTTTTGGTCTAAAAAGTGTCCCACAAGTTTTAAATTGTCAACACTTTTAATTTCCACCTTTTTAAATTCAATTTTATCCCACCAACACAAATCGATTTGATATTTTTCTAAATTATTTTTTAAATTATTTTTTTTAACACGCTTTTTCAATTCTTTTCGCCCTAAACTTAAGTGAAAAAGAATTGCTCCTATAATTAAATAGAAAATTAACCCTAAAAAAATTAAAATTACACAACCAATAATTATCCATGCAACAATTTTCATTTATCACCCTTAATCTATCACAGCTTTTATAGGTTCTCCAGTCTCCGCATCCTGATAAGTAAGCCAATAGCCAAAGCCTTTTTGATTATTCTTATCAAGCGGTAAAAAAATCGGATAACCAGAAAGCTCTTTAGGTGGTTCTTCCTCAAAAATGGCAGGAACCCCATAACAAACATATTTTATGACATCTCCTTCATAAAGTAGACCAAAAACATAAAAATCGCCATCATCCTCATATTCCACTTTAATCCATTTGGATGAAGGTATCATCTCTTCCAGATTTTTTTCAATCGGATTATTTTCAAAAAGTTTGTCAATTTGAGGTTTAAGTTTAAAATAAAAATTGTCCTTTTCTTCTGCTTGAATTTCTTCAGTTTCCTCTTCTATAGTTTCATCATTTTTTAATTTTTCTTCACTTTGCACTTTGCTAAAGAATTGTTCTTTATAGACACATTTTGAACATTTGTTCTCTTCCATACACTCATCAATTTTGGCATCTATTTCTTTTTGTTCTTCTTCATCGTAATAAAGCCCGTATTTATCTAGCACTTTTTCCACATTTTCTACATTTGAATTTGTTGAAAGTTCGTTGATGATATTTGCATACACCTCTTCCTGTCTACCATTTGTAGAACCATATAAAAGAGGCTTTGCTTCCGCCTCTTTGAAAATTATCACCGCACAAGAAAAATTTTTCTCTATGAAATCTTCAGAAAGAAAAAAGGTATACAATGAATTGGATTTTTTCGTCAGCCCACTTTTTATAACTTTATTTTCGACATAAAAACCCAAAGTTAAAAGCCCTTCAAATTCATATGGAAGATTATAAAATCTTATCATACCTTCAATGTCATCTTCCTTTCTTTCGAGTGTCAAAACTGCTTTCACAGAAGAATTTCCATTTATATCGCTTAAAACTATGCTTCTTTTATTCATAAAAAACCTCTCAAATATACATTAATAGTATAATTTGAAAGGTTATATGAAAATTATCAAATTTTTGTTACTATTTGACGAATTTTAACTAAAATTGTTGTTTTATCTTGTTTTCTACAAACTTAGAAAGTGCTTTGACATTGAAGCCAGCTTTATCAACCACAGTTTCTCCGTTTCCACTAAATTGATAACTCTCTACTTCATAGAGATAGGTGTTTTTTGGTAATACTTTAAGAGGTTTAGTGTCATTACTCATCTCAACAAACACGCAAAGAGCATCCTTTGGCAACACCTTTTGTTTGTATGACACTGGTTGTTGCTCAAACACCTCAAGTGAAGGCATACTGACAACATTGACTTTATGCTTTTTTGCAAGCTCTTTTGCCATGCTGACAGCAAGTGGCACTTCGCTTCCTGTTGCCACCAAAATCACATCTACTTTTTGCCCACAGTCGATTAGTGTATAGCCACCATTTAAAGCCAGCTCAAAAGAGGTATTGTCAACATGAGGAATATCCTGTCTTGAAAGAGCAAAAGCGACTGGTTTGTAGTTTTTAAGACAATATTGATATCCTGCCACAAGTTCTTTATAGTCACAAGGACGAAAAACAGTATTACCTATAATACATCTAAGTTGTGTCAAATTTTCAATTGGTTGGTGAGAAGGCCCATCCTGACCGACTGCAATGCTATCGTGAGTAAAAAAACTCATAACTGGAAGTTTCATAAGCGCACGCATACGAAGAGCTGGAAGCATATAGTTAGAAAACATTAAGAATGTGGAATCAAAAGTGATAAAGTCTTCGTAAACTGCTATACCATTCATAATCGCACCCATAGCATGCTCACGAACACCAAAATGAATATTTTTACCACGACGATTTCCAGCAGAAAAGTTGCCCGCATTGTCTATATAAGCAAGAGAAGATGGTGCAAGGTCTGCGGTTCCGCCAATAAGTTGAGGACATTGATATGCCAGTTCGCATAAAGCATTGTGATTTATTCTTCTTAAACTTTGCCCGTCAAATTTCGCAATATTTTTCATTATTCGTTCAAAATTAATCTTTTTTCTATCAAAGAAAGTAAGAAAATTTTTATAAAGTTCTGGATGAGTGCTACTATACATAGCAAGAAGTTGATTCCATTTTTCGTGTTCCAATTTTCCGCGACGCGTGGTAGCCATACAAAGTTCTCTTACATCACTTGGAATAAAGAAACTTTCTTTGACGCCCAATTTTTCTTTAAACGCGGCAAGTTCAGTTTGATTCAAATATGCACCATGAACAGAAGAAGTTCCTTCTTTTTCTGTGCCAATACCGATAGTCGTGTTAAAAATAATTATCGTTGGCTTCTTACTTTTCTTTGCTCGTGCTATGGCAGAAGAGCAAGCACGATAGGAATTTCCATTCGCAACATTGATTACCGACCAACCCATAGCACGAAACTTTTTAGCCACATTTTCCTTGTTTGCCAAATTCAAAGGCCCATCGATAGTCACATTGTTATTGTCATAAAGGAAAATTAATTTGTTAAGTTTTAAATTTCCGGCAAGACTAATCGCCTCTTGAGCCACACCTTCCATTAAGCAACCATCACCCATGAAACAATAGGTATAATGATTAAAAATATCAAAGCCAACAGTGTTGAAACGCTCTTCCATAACGCTTTCTGCTATTGCCATACCAACAGCATTTGCGACGCCTTGACCTAAAGCTCCGGTGGAGATTTCCACACCGTCTGTGACACGATATTCTGGATGTCCTGGCGTTTTAGATTTGTAAGAGCGGAAATTTTTTAAGTCTTGCAAACTGATATCAAAGCCAAACATTGATAAAAGAGTATAATATAGCGCACTTGCATGCCCTGCTGATAAAACAAGCCTATCGCGATTTAAAAAATCGGTATCTCCAGCATCAAAGTTGTAGTGATCTTTAAACAATGCAAACAAAATGGAAGATGCACCAAGTGTTATACCCAAATGTCCTGATTTTGCATTAGATATAGTTTCTGCCGATATTGCTTTTAGATAATTTAAAGCTTTTTGAGTTAAATTCATAGTAATCCTCCCAGAATTTTCAAAATTTTTTCTTTAACAAAAGTTCTGTCAAGTTTTTTAATTCGAATGCTACAGGTTGATAATTTTTCAAGATTCTCTTTCCTGTCATCATAATCTAAATAACTTATTTTTTCCTTTTCTTTTAAGAAGTTTTTAGGCAAATCAAGAAAAATAATTATACTGTTATTTTCAAAATTCTTAGAACATTTGATAAAGTACTCATAAGACAATGATATGCAAACATTTTCATAAGTCGACAAATTTTTTAAAACTTTTTTTTCAATTTCTTGCACATATTTCAAACTCGCAAGATCCTCCACCATTTTTCTGTCTATGAGTTCATATTCAATTAAATCCTTGGCATTGCAATAGAGCATACCTAAATCTTGTGAAATCAAATTAGCGATTTCATTAGAGAACTTTTCGCATAAAGATACTATCACAATTTTGTTTGGAAGACTTTTGCTCATAAAAGTATTTTACCACAAACTAAATTTTTAACAAACAAATTTACTATATTTTCTTTTTTTGTAAAAAGGATTCGTATCTTTTTTCTCTTTTTAAAATATAAGGTTCTCTAACAGAAAAAATGGCAAAAAGAAGAATAAAATAAATTGTAACCAAAAAAGCATTATCTTGAAAGATGAAGCCACTTGCCACAATTGTCAAACCGTTATCTAAACTTATTCCAATTGTGCCTAAAGTGTTTGTTGAATAGATATTTTGAACACCATTTGTCTTTAACCGCTCTATTAGCTCTTCATTAGGAAAATTATAAATGTTATCTACACCTGCACTTATTATTGCCACTTCTGGCTTAATTTTCTGCAAAAACTCTGCACTTGTTGCATTTTGAGAGCCATGATGTGACACTTTCAAAAGGTCAATATCTAAATCAATTTCGTTTACAACTTCCAAAAATTCTTCTTCGCCGTCAATGGACAAGTCTCCTGTAAACATTAAAGAATTTTCCTCATTTTGAAGAGTGATGACCGGTGAATAATCGTTTAAATCGGAATACGAAACAGAAAGCGGAGTCCAAATTTTTAGTATATAAGAAGAAATTTGCCATTCTTGAGGAGTTATAAAATTAACAATTCCTTCTCCCTTTGCTTTTTCTATAACATCAATATATAAAAAATCTTCAGTTGTATCATATCCATAAGGATTATTTTCATTTGGCAAGCATATAATCGGGCGAAAAATATCTAATACTTCAAATCTTTCAAAAACTTTAATTGCTCCGCCTATATGGTCGCTATGAGGATGAGTGAGAAAAAGATAATCTATTTTCTCTATGCCGTTGTTTTCCATAATAGCACTAAGTTCGCCACAAAACTTATCCGCATATTCTTCCGTTCCAGTATCTATCAAAATTGAAGTTTTATCCGGCAAAATCACAAAGGAAGAGTCGCCCTGCCCAACATATATACTGTAAATTTGAAGTGTATTTTTATTTAAAGAGGAAAAATTATGTAAATATAATGATATTGTTGCTTGATTAAAATAAATTAAAGAAAAAAGGCAAGTGAGCAATAAAACAAGAAAAGTTTGCAAAACAAACTTCCTCGTTATTTTGAAATTTTTGATTTTAACCCAATAATTTTTTAACTTTTGCATAACTAGATAAACAAAATATCATCCTTTCCAAAATCTTTACTTTTCTTTTTAGGATATTTGCCAGCAAATATTTTCATAATTTCCGGCATCATGTCCACAGCGTTTCGATAACCTATATCCACCATTTCATCAATTCCTTGAAGTTCCGTAGATTTGAATTTTTTGGTATCGCTCGCGATTGTGAGGTCAGCATTCATATATCCTTTAATAGAATTGCTCTTCATCAATATTCTTATAGAGCACGCGAGCACATCCAAAGTTTTTGAGCTTTCTGTGCCATACGTCCTTGTGCTGTTACAGTCCACAGCGATAACATAATCGCATCCAAAAAAACGTGGAATATTGGCTGGAATATTGTTTTGCAAGCCGCCATCACAAAGTAAAAAGTCTTTGAAAGGAACAGGCTGAAAAACTCCAGGAACGCAACAACTTCCTGCCACAGCTTTCGCAAGATTTCCTTTAGAAATACATATTTCTTTAGTGCTTTTGATGTCAACAGCAACACAAGAAAAAGGTTTTTTAAGGTCCTCTATGTTTATGTCACCGAAGGTATTGATCATCATGGTTTCAATACCTTCAGTTTTAGAAGGAATAAAAAATAATTTGCTTGTCCTAATGTCGCTTGTTTTCAGTTCTTTCGCAATTTTTAAAATTTCCTCATATTTCATACCGTTAGCGTAAGCCGAACCCATAATACTTCCAACGCTAGTGCCTGCGACATAATCAAAATCAAGTCCAAATTCTTGGAATGCCTTGATAACGCCAATATGTGTTACGCCTTTGGCTCCACCACCACCAAAAGCAACCCCAATTTTTATTTTTCGTTTAAAAAGGTTAAAAATATTTTTCATAGATTAATTATATCAAACTTTTTAATAAAATAAAAGAAAAACAAACTAAAATCATATTTAAAATATTAATTCTAATTTGAAAAGTGACAAAATATATTAAAATATGAAAAAATTTCCATATTTTACAACTTTTTTTGCTTTTTTGACATTGATTTTATGCGTTTCTGTAGGATATTTAATTTCCACACTTGTTGTGACCACAAATCTTTTTCAGACAACCTCAAAAGTAGAAAGCCAAAATTTAACCTACTACCTTCTTTCAATTTATCAAAGCGAAAATAAAGACGAGTGTGAGACCTTAAAAAGTGAGTTTCAAAATAAAGGTTGCGCCGGTTATATCTATGAAGATAATAATACTTTTTATATCATAGCAAGCATATATGACAATGTAAATGATGCAGAACTTGTCAAAAGCAGTTTAAAAGTCGATGGCTATAATGCAGAGATTTTGTCCTATTCTTTAGATAATCTTTCACTTGAAGGCAACTTTTCAAGCAAAGAGCAACAAGTGATAAAAGAGTGCCTACAGATAAGATATACAACTTACAAAAGTTTATATGATATTTCTATTTCTCTAGATACCAATGTGTATGACGAAATAACAGCAAGACTTAATGTCAATGAAATTTATTCCGACTTTTTGACCACAAAAAATAATTTTGAAACACTGTTTTCAGAAAATCAAAGTGTCAATATTTCCTCTATAAGAGAAATTTTTAATATTATATCAACCGAACTTGAAAGTTTGACTAATAGTAAAGATGACTTTTCGCATAAAGTTAAACTTGCCTACTGTAATATTTTACTTACAAAAATTTAATTTAGTGAATTTAAAAGAAAAAAGGATGAAATTTCATCCTTATTTAAAAGTCTGTCACAAAAACATTTTGATTAATATCGACCAAAACTTTTTTACCACCACAATTTGACTTTATAAGTTTACTTGCCATAGTCGCAAATTTATCCGCCATTTGCAGTTCTTTTTTGGTTGGTTTTCCACCACGTTGAAGCCTTCCGACGATTTGAGATTTAACCGCAAATCCTTTTTCAGCAAGAGCCTTTTTAATTTCAAAGATATTTTTTATTTTTTCTTTAACTAAAATCATTGTGCCTTTATCTTCTTTTAGATTTTTCTTAATACATTTTCCAATTTTTAAATGATCTAAATCCTTCTCATTTAAAATACAATAGTCAGGATGCACAATATTTGCCACTGCTTTTGTAATCATATCGCTTTTGTTGCCCATGATTTCAAACAAACAAGTTTGCAAAAACGAATTAATACTAGGCATAGTGTTTTCAACCACATAAACACATTGACTCACCGCAGTGTCAAAACCTATGGAATAAAAAGAATCTTCCACATCATTGTCAATAGTTGCAGGAACAAATATTGTTTTAACTCCACTTTCAAAAAGTTCTCTCGCTCCATTTTGAGAACCATTTCCACCTAAAATAACGACAAAATCGAATTTTTTCGCATTTTTAACACCTTTTTTAAAGAATTTTTCCTCTTTAAACTCTGGATATCTAGAAGATAAAATAATTGTGCCAGATTCATCTTTTGCTTCTTCAAGTTTTTCCATGTCAACTGCAAAGATGTCGCCATTAACAAGTCCTTTAAAACCTGCTTTGGCGTAATAAATTTCTCCTGCAAATTTTTTTGAAAGAGTATACAAAAACCTATTCATTCCTGGTGCATCGCCACCACTACATAAAACTAATATTTTCATTTTACCCCCTGAACAACAATATTTTCATTTCCTATTATCCCTGAAAGTTCATTTATAAGATAGTTATTTATCGAAACCTTATTTTGAAAATTAAAGGCAGATCCTGTAGACGTGCATCTAATAACAACTTGAGATTCTCCAGGGTATGAAGATAAAGAATTTTTGACTTTAGAGTAAATATCAATATCTTTAGTGTCAAATCTTAAAAAGAGTTTCCCTTTCCCATCTTCTTTCTTTGTTTTTTCTTCATCATCCCATAAGAAAACAGCTTCACCAATTAAAGATGGATTATTACCGTCACGCACATTAATTTTACCTTTAATTGTCACCATATTATCTTCTTGAATTATATCACGATATTTTGAATAAATTGCTGGGAACAAGGTTATTTCCAAAGTTCCAGTCAAATCTTCAATTTTCAAATAACACATATCTTTGCCAGACTTGGTTCTATTTTTCTTTGCTTCAATTATAATTCCGCCACAAGAAAAAGGTTGCCCATCTAATAGCTGAATCTCTTCATTAAATTTGTCATTTTCATCGTCATTATCTTCTATTATATCCTCATCAGCAGGTTTAATAATTGTGTTATACATTTCCGAATTCAAGGTAAAATTTTTAAATTTGTTAACATGGTCTTCAAGAGGATGTCCAGACATATAAACACCTATAATCTCTCTTTCATACCTTAGCATAGCCTTTTTAGTGAATTCCTTTATATCCGGATATTCAACAGTGTCCACAATATCATTTGTAGCAAAGAAGGAAATTTGACCTAGTTGTCTATTCTTCTTATCTTTGTGAGCTCTTTGCATAAGCTTTTCATAAATTGCCATACAAGATGAACGCGTTTTGCCGAAGGCATCAAAGGCACCACTTAAAATAAGACATTCCACCATCTTTTTATTTATAGGATATTCACTCATTCTGTCAATAAAATCTTCCAAACTTCTAAAATCACCATTGGCTTCACGCTCTTTTTCCATTTGTTCAATAATTGCCGTTCCAACGTGTTTCAAACCACCAAGTCCAAAGCGGATACCTTTGCCTTCCACTTTAAAATAGGTTCCACTCTTATTAACATCAGGAGGAAGAACTGGTATTCCTTCACTTTTGGCAAAGTTGACATATTTTGTCAAGCTGTCCGCTTTTGTGATTCTATTGTTTAAAACTGCAGTTAAAAATTCCACTTCGTAATAACATTTTAAGTAAGCAGTTTGATAAGAAAGATATGTATATGCAGCTGCATGTGATTTATTAAAAGCATATTTAGCAAATTCTTTCATTTCATCAAATATTTTTTCGGCAACCTCTTTTTTGTGGCCAAGTTTTATAGCACCAGGAATAGATTTCTTACCTTCTGGATCCTCCCAACCATTGACAAATTTTACTCTTTCTTTGTCAATTTTGTCGACCTGTTTTTTGCCCATAATACGACGAATATTGTCAGCTTGTCCAAGGCTGTAACCTGCCATAACTTGAAAGATTTTCATAACTTGCTCTTGATAAACTATACAGCCATAAGTTACATCCAAAATATCCTCTAAACAAGGATCTTCGTATTCAATATGCTCAGGATCTTGCTTATTTTTAACAAATTTAGGAATGAAATCCATAGGACCTGGTCGATAAAGTGAAATTCCAGCGATAACGTCATCCATGCAAGTTGGTTTCAAATCCTTCATAAACTTTTTCATTCCAGCACTTTCAAGTTGGAAAACTGCGTCAGTTTGCCCAGAAGATATAAGTTCAAAAACTTTTGGATCATCATACTCCATATTATAAAAATCAATTTTTACACCATGGTTTTCATAAACATAGTCACAAGCCTTTTTAATATCGGTAAGAGTGATGAGTCCCAAAAAGTCCATTTTAAGAAGTCCCAAATGCTCGAGTTCTATCATATCATATTGAGTGACAATATCGTCGCCGTTTCTTGCAAGAGGAACGAAGTTGGAAACTGGCTCTGGAGAAATCAAAACACCAGCAGCATGAGTAGAGGTGTTGCGAGGCACTCCTTCAAGTTTAATTGCCATGTCAGCAATTCTCTTGACACTAGGGTCGTTATCATACATTTCTTTAAGTTCTGGAATGATATATTTATCATTTTCTGGCTTACCAGTTGTTCCAAAATAATATTTCAAAACAGGAGGTTTCTTGATCCCGTCTGGAAGCTTTGCTGGAATTAATTTTGTAATTTTATCCACTTCTGGATATGGCGTTCGAAGCACTCTCGCCACATCGCGAATGGCGTTCTTCGCTTGCATACGTCCAAAAGTGACAATTAAAGCCACATGATCCGCTCCGTAACGTTGTCGGGTATACTCAATACTTTCTCCACGTCTATCCGTGCAAAAATCGACGTCGAAATCGGGCATAGACACACGTTCTTTATTGATGAAACGTTCAAAGAACAAATTATATTTAATAGGGTCCACACGAGTGATACCAGAGCAGTAAGCCACCAAACTTCCAGCTCCGCTTCCACGACCTGGACCAACCGGAATATCATGTTCACGTGACCAATTTATGTAATCCCAAACGATGAGGAAGTATTCCACAAAGCCTTGCTCTTTAATGACCGAGAGTTCCATTTCAAGACGATCTATAAGGTCTTGTGTGACCTCTTTGTAGTTTTTATATAAACCCTCATAAGAGATTCGACGTAAGAAATCATAGGCTGTTTCTCCAGTTGAAGGCTTGTAAACTGGAATGTAGTTTTTGTTACTTGGAAGTTTGTATTTTTCATCAATCCCATCAGACTCGCCAAGTGATTTGGTTTTAATTACTACGTCACACTTGTTGGCGATTTCCACAGTTGTATCCAAAACTTCACTAGGAAATCTCTCTTCCATTTCCTCGCGTGTTTTTAGATAGAATTCTTGAGTTTGAAAGCGAAGTCTATCCTCATCCTCAAGATATTTTCCCATTTGCACGCACATTAAAACGTCTTGCATTTCGGCATCTTCTTTATTTATATAATGCACATCATTTGTGGCTACAAGTTTAACATTGATTTTCTTTGCAAGTTCGTAAAGATAGGAATTGACCACTTTTTGTTCTTCTAAATCGTGATCTTGAAGTTCGAGATAGAAATCGCCCTCTGCAAACATATTTTTAAGTTTCAGAGCGAGCTCTTCTGCCTCGCTAAAACGTCGTTGCAAAATTAGTGATGGAATATGCCCTGCAAGACAAGCGGAAAGGCAAATCACACCTTCGCTATGTTCTGCCAAAGTTTTATAGTCTATTCTAGGTTTATAGTAAAAGCCATCAACATAGGCAATACCATTAAGTTTGTAAAGATTATGTAGTCCGTCATTATTTTTTGCAAGCAAAATTATATGACCAATATCGTCTTTTCCAGTTTTTCTATGTAAATCATCACAAATATAAAATTCGCATCCAATTATCGGCTTTATTCCCGCTTTAACACATGCTTCAAAAAATTGTAAAGTGCCAAACATATTGCCGTGGTCTGTTATAGCACAAGCGGAATACCCTCGCTCCTTTGTCAGTTCCACAACTTTATTAATTCTCGCAACGCCGTCCAAAAGCGAAAACTCCGTGTGTAAGTGTAAGTGGACAAAATCTTTCATTCTTCTAACTCCTTTGCAATTTTAAGTAATTTCCTAAATCTGTGATTTAGCCCTGATTTTGTAAGTTTGATAGTAGAAAGTTTAACAAGTTCGTCCAAACTTTCCTCTTGGTTTGCAAGACGAAGAAGGGCAACTTCTTTTAAATCTTCTGTTAAACTCTCAAGACCTATTGTTGATATAATAGTATTTATTGCCTCAACCTGTTTCATACTCGCTTCCACCGTTTTGTTGATGTTTGCATTAATACAGTTCACTTGTCTGTTCACTTTATTTCTTAATTCTCTTGTTACAAGTTCATTAGAAAGTGCCAAAACACTTTCGTTTGCACCAATGAGAGCAAGTAGGTCAGTTATGGCATTGACATCTTTTAAATAATAAACAAAATCGCCTTTTCTCTCAAATATTTTGCCTATAATGTTATAATTTGCAAGAATAGAAGAAAATTCTAATAAAAACTCATGATTTTTAGAAACAAACTCTAGATGATAACCAGTCGACTCCGTTTTCAACGCGCCTTCAGAAAATTTTATACTCGAAGTTGAACATCCAATATATATACCTTTAATAAAAGCACGACATGGAACATCTTCGGAGAGCAAACTTTTGTTGAGTTCAAACACAAAGGAAATGCCATTTGAAAAATCAATAACACCAACGTCTAAAAGAAGTTCTTGAAAAGTTTCCACATCAAAGCGCATTTCATAGAAAGTGTTTTTGTTGATTAAATAATTTTCGCTTATTTCTTCTTCCACATTGTTGCCATAAAGCTTTTTAATAATGTTTTTAACATAAGGAAAAAGTTCTTGTATGTCAGAAACAATGGAGACAAAAAACTTGTTACCATTTTTTCCTATTTCACCACAGGAGTGGAAAAGCCCAGACAAAAAAGCAATAGAAGAAGTATCATCTTCCATTGGCGTTTTTAAAATTTCAATTTTGGACTGTCTTGAAAAGCTCAATTTCTCACTCCTTAAGTTTAATTTTTTACTGTATTTCTTTATCTTTCAAGTATTATATAAAATTCAAATTGGATTTGTTAAAATCTAAAAATTCGAAAATAAAAATTTGACAACAGTTTAAATTTATATATAAATTAAAAAATCATACTTGCAAGAATGCTGTCAACGACACCTAAAATCCACGCTTTTTGTTGAATTTTGGTAACTTGTCCACATTTGCTACTTGTGAAAGTGGAATATTAAGCCGATAAATTAGATTCAAGCCATTGTTTACCTCGCCAACTCTATCCGGCGAGTGAGCATCAGAGTTTACAATAAATTTAACCCCTTCGCTTGCCATAGTCAAAACTTCTTCATCAGTGAAATTGATGCGTTTTCCATTAAGTTCAACATAAACCCCTTTTTGCTTGCACATTTTGGCAACTGCAAGAGTGTCCGTTTGAAAGCCATAATTTAGATGCGTTATAATATCAATAGGATATTTATCTAGAGCTTTCAAAAAAGCGGTAGTATTTCTGTTGATTTGTTCTTGTGATGGATGAAAAATTTTTGCCCAGTCTGTCGCCCAGTTAATTAAAACTTTATCCTTAAATGTGGAAGTGGTTATAAACCTATGATAGCCCATAAGAAAAATATCTAAAAATTCATAGTCCTCTTCTTTAACATCCACATCCCCATTTAAAGAAATTAAATTAGCTTCCACTCCCAGCAAAATATCCACTCCAGTAACTTCTCGAGCGTTTAAAATATCTTCTTGAAGAAGAGGTATATCTTTTCGTCTAATTCCGTATGCTTTATGGTTAAAACCATGGTCAGTTATAGCAATTTGCTTTAACCCCTTATCAGCAGCAACAGAAGCATTTTCTAAGACCGTTCCCTTCCCGTGATTATGACGCGAATATATAGAATGAGTGTGAAAATCACCGTATAATAACATATAAACTCCTTGCTTTATTTTAACACTATTAAACGAAAAAAACAAGTAATCTGTAATTGCATTTTAAATTATTATATAAGTTTTTAAGCCCACAACTTATTAATTATACGAGTTAAAATAGACTAATATAATTAATAAATTGAAAATTAAACTAAAAATATTTTTAAAATTAAAAAAATGCTAAAAATACTTAAATTAAAGGCAAAAAAATAAATAAATTTTGTAATTTTTAATATTTTTTATTTATTCTATTTTTATTTTTTATTTATTATTATAGTAACAGGTCCAGAATTTTCCTGTGTTATTTTCATATCAGCTCCAAAAACTCCTCGGCTTACTTTGATGCTATAATCTACTTCAATTTTTTCGCATAATTTTTCATAAAATGAATTCGCTCTATCTGGAAGTTCCGCCATAGTAAAAGATGGACGATTTCCATGCTCGCAGTCTCCAGCAAGAGTAAATTGTGACACAAGCAAAATTTCGCCTCCAACATCTTTAACTGATAAATTCATTTTATCGTTTTCGTCTACAAAAACTCTCAAGTTAGATATTTTTTTGGCAAAATAATCTAACAGTTCCTCTTTATCTCCCTTCTCGACACAAAAATAGACCACAAACCCTTTTCCAATTTGTGAAATCATTTTACCATTAACTTTTAAATTGGCATTATTTACCACTTGTACAACTGCTTTCATTTTTACTCCTATAAAAAGTATAACATTTTACAGGAAAAAAGTAAAACTAAAATCGGTTAACGAATTATTTTATTATAATAATTTCCAAATCAAATTTCCTACCTGCTTTAAGCTCAATATAATCAATTAATGCAAGAACATCAATAGCCTTTGCATTGCCATTATTGACTATAAACCCAGCATGTTTTGTGGAAATTTCAGCATCGCCAATTTTCGTGCCCTTTAAGCCTAAACTATCAATTATTTTTGCTGGAATTATATTCGCTTCTCGTTTAAAAATGCTACCTGCTGAAAATTTATCATAAGGTTGAGTGGCCTTTCTTCTTTCTAAAAAATCAAACTGTTCCTTTTGAATTTCAATGGAATTCTTTTGTGAAAAATGCATTGTAACACCTAAAATAATGCCATCTATATTTGATTTTCTATATGAAAAATTAAGATTTTTTTTATTCAGATAACAAATTTTTCCATCTTTTAATATCTTTACTTCGTCTATAAATTCAGAAATAGAATGCTTAAAAGCCCCCGCATTCATAAAAACAGCACCGCCAACACTTGCTGGAATGCCAAGCGACCATTCAAGCCCGCCTAAGCTGTGTTTTTTTAAATATGCGTTTAATGAAAAAAGATTGACACCAGCCTCAACAAAGATTTTTCCTCTTTTTTCTTCTTTGATTTTATTAAAATATTTTAGCGACACAAAAATAAGGTCACAATCATAATCAGGAAAGAGCAAATTGCTCCCATTCCCTAAAATAAAATAATTTTTATTTAATTTTTGACATTCTCTTATAAGTTTTTTTAATTCAACAACATTTTTTGGAAAAATAATCGTTCCTCTGCCACCTATTTTAAAGGTGCAATATTTTTTCAAGTCAGCCTTTTGAATAACTTCTAAACCATTAAACATATTTATTTTTATGTATTAAAATAGTATTATGATAAAAAAGTTGCAACTCTCGATGCAACTTTTTATTTTTATTAAGCCATTTTTGTAAACCTATAAGTATCTATAATTTCACTATTTGCATACAATTCCGCAGTAAAAGATGATGAATTATTTATGGTTAATTCTAATCTAGTTAAATTCTCTTGTCTTTCTGCAACTACAAACCATTTGCCGTCTTGAATTGTTTTAGAATAAATTGAAAATTGTATAACGTATCCGTTTTCAAAACCAGGAGTTGAATTGCTTGTAAATTCAATGGTATCTTCTGAAATAAATCTTATATAATTGTAAGATTCATCTAAAGATGATCTAGCTTCATAGTAACTATTTTCTTCTACAAATTCAGGAACTAAAAGCTTAGTAAATGTGTAAGTATCAACAATTTCATCATCAGCATATATATTTGCAGTTAAACTTAAAGGAGAATTAATCGTAATTTCTAATTTTGAGTTATCAGATTCTGCAACTACAAACCATTTGCCAGCTTGTATAATCTTAGAAACTATTGTAAATTCTCTTTTGGTACCACTTTCAAAAGTTGGAATATAATTACTTGTAAATTCAAAAGTTTCTTCAGAAATTAATTTAAGATAGTTATAAGAATTGTCTAAAAGTGATACAGCTTGATAATAAGTATTAATCTCCATGAATTCAGGATATACAACATAGTCAACTTCTATTGATTTGTCTAAATAATTTATTGTTAGCTTTTTTTCACCTGCAGTTGCAGAGTCAAACCCAGTTACAAAAGAAATTTCAATATCAACTGTTGTTTCCTTTCCATTTTCATCAGTATACAAAAGTTGTCCACCTGAAATGTTTAATTCTTCGCCAATTTCATATTCCGTTTGAAATGATGTTTTAAGTGACAATATTGGCTCTTGCGTGGAAGGTTCTTCATTGCAACCAACAAGCAAAAAGGTCGAAAGCAAAACGAGTGAAATTACTCCTAATACTGCCAATAGTTTTTTTCTTGTTTTAACCATAATATTTCTCCTTTTTATTCTCATATAAATTATACCACATATCTAATTCCGTGTCAAGAAGTTTAAAATTTAATATGTTTTTTTCAAAATATTGAAAATTTATCACAAAAATAAAAAAATCCTATGAAAACATAGGGATTTTTTAAATATATTTAAGGTTAAATAAGATTTTTGAAAATACAATATTATCAATTAAACAAGTTCAACAATTGCCATCTCAGTTGCATCACCACGACGAGCACCAAGTTTGGTTATTCTTGTGTAACCACCGCCAACACCTTTTTCTTTTGCACGTGTGGCATATTTTGGAGCATAAACATTGAAGATTTTTTCAATGACAGGGTGATTAATTCCTTCAATACGAGCCTTGAAAGTCTCTTTAGATTCTTTCTCTTTTCTTTGTTCTTGAAGGTCATAAACATAGCTCATAATCTTTCTTCTAGCAGCAAGTTTCTTTGGTCCATCATTAAGAACTTCTTGTTTTACTTTCTTTCCATCGGCACCTTTGACTTCTTTTACCACTTTTAAAGTGTCTTCATAGGAATTAATTGCAAGAGTGATAATTTTTTCAGCAATTCTTGCAGTAGATTTTGCTTTAGCTAAAGTTGTCTCAATTTTGCCATTCCAAAGAAGAGTGGAAACTTGTCCACGAAGAAGAGCCTTTCTTTCTTTTGAAGGTCTGCCTAATTTATCGTTAGCCATTTTCTTTCTCCTTTTATAAATTATTCTTCGTCCTTGCGAAGACTAAGTCCGTAGCTTTCAAGTTTGTTGATAACTTCTTCCACACTCTTAGCACCTAAGTTACGAACTTTAAACATATCACTCTTAGACTTTTTGAGAAGGTCTGCGATGACGTTAATACCTGCTCTCTTCAAGCAGTTATAAGATCTAACAGAGAGATCCATTTCTTCAATAGGAAGTTCCATAAGTTTCACTTGTTTGTCTTCTTCTTTTGAAACCAAAATGTTCATTTCACTCATTTGAGCACAAAGTTCAATAAAGAGATTTACGTGTTCGTTAACAATTTTTCCAGCCAAACTTACAATTTCTCTTGCTGTGGTTGTTCCATTTGTGGTAACTTCCAAAACAAGTTTGTCATAGTCAATACTGTTTCCAACACGAGTTGGCTCAACATTGAAATTAACTCTTTTTACTGGTGAAAAAATGCTATCCATTGCAATAAAATCAATGTTATCATATTTTTCTTTGTTGTCGTCTGCAGAAACATATCCACGACCATTCCCTATCATAAGGTCAAGGTCTAAAACAGCACCTTCATCCATTGTGCAGATGTGAAGGTCTGGATTTAAGATTTCACATTCATCATTAAATTCGAAATCTTTTGCAGTAACCTCACCTGGAGTGTTCTTTCTTAAACGAAGATAGGTAATAAAGTTTTTGTCTTGATTTGTGCATTTAACAGCAAGGCTTTTGAGGTTAAGCACAATGTCCACAACATCCTCTGACACTCCTCTAATTGTTGAAAATTCGTGAGCTACGCCAGCAATACGAAAAGCGATAGGAGCAGAACCTGGAAGAGAACTCAGTAGTGTTCTTCTCATACAGTTTCCAAGTGTGATACCATATCCTTTTTCAAGTGGTTCGACAACAAATCTAGCAAAATTTCCGCCGTCAGTTTCTTCACAAGTGATTCTTGGTTTTTCCATTTCCATCATAATAAAATTCCTCCTCAAAATTATCTAGAATAGAATTCAACGATAAGTTGTTCTTTAATATCGGTGTCAATATCAGCTCTTTCAGGATTTGCTAAAATCTTTCCCGTTAAAGTTTCAGTGTCAAACTCAAGCCATTTAGGCATAACAATTTTCATACCTTTCAGTTGTTTGAACATTTCAAGGTCACGTTTATTTTCCTTAATAGAAATAACGTCACCAACTTTAACTATATAAGATGCGATACTAACAGTCTTGCCGTTAACAGTGATTTGACCGTGATTTACGATTTGACGACATTCAGCTCTAGAAGCTCCGATACCCATTCTATAAATAACATTGTCAAGTCTTCTTTCAATTAAAGAAAGCATATTTTCACCAGTAACGCCCTTTTGACGAACAGCTTCATCATAATACTTTCTAAATTGTTTCTCTAAAATGCCATACATTCTTTTAACTTTTTGTTTTTCACGAAGTTGAAGTCCGTATTCAGTAACTCTTTTTCTTGATGCACCATGTTGTCCAGGAATAACTGGTCTTCTTTCCATAGCACATTTTTTAGTTGTACATCTTTCGCCTTTAAGGAAGAGTTTACGTCCTTCTCTTCTACATTGACGGCAGTCTGGTTCGATTTTCCTTGCCATTATCCTTTCCTCCTTTTAAACTCTTCTTCTCTTAGGAGGTCTGCAACCGTTATGAGCGATTGGCGAAACGTCCTTAATTAATGTAACATCAAAACCGAGAGTTCCAAGAGAACGTATAGCACTTTCTCTGCCAGTTCCCGGTCCTTTAACATAAACTTCCACACTCTTCATTCCCATATTAAGTGCAGTTTCAGCAGCTCTTTCTACGCATGTTTGTGCAGCGAAAGGAGTGCTTTTCTTGGAACCTTTAAGTCCAAGTCTGCCAGAAGAGCATTGAGAAATTACATTCCCTGCGATGTCAGTGAATGAAACAATAGTATTATTGAAAGAGGTTGTGATGTGAACTTGACCTTTTTCAATTTTTTGATTAACTCTTTTTCTTGTTTTAGTTTTCTTATTTGTGTTTGCCATAATTTACCTCTTATTTACCCTTCTTAGAACTACCACTTACGATTTTCTTTGGACCTTTTCTAGTTCTAGAATTATTCTTAGTGTTTTGTCCGCGAACAGGTAATCCCTTACGATGACGAATACCACGATAGCAACCAATTTCGTTTAACTTCTTGATATTCATACTTACTTTTGATTTAAGTTCACCTTCAACGATAAGTTGATTTTCAATATAGGAACGAAGTTTAGCAACTTGGTCTTCTGACAAATCTTTAACACGAATATCCATAGAAATTCCAGTTTTTTCGCAGATTTCGCGAGAAGTTTTTGGACCAATACCATAAATATAAGTTAAGCCATATTCCAATCTTTTGTCGTTTGGAAGGTCAACACCAGCAATTCTTGCCATTTTCTATAATCTCCTTTTTAACCTTGTGTTTGTTTATGTTTTTTGCTCTTTGAACAAATAACCATAACTTTTCCATCTCTTTTGATAACTTTGCATTTATCACACATTGGTTTAACCGATGCTCTGACTTTCATTTTAATCTCCTTTTTAACCTTTTTCTCTCCAAGTTATCCGACCTTTCGAGAGGTCATACGGACTCATCTCAATTTTTACTTTGTCGCCTTCAATAATGCGAATGAAGTTTTGTCTAAGCTTGCCCGAAATGTAGGCAGTAATCACATGCCCATTAGAAAGAGTAACCTTAAAAGTCATACTTGGTAAAACTTCAGTAACCACTCCTTCAAATTCAATGACATCTTGTTTTGACATAATCACTTCTCTCCTTTAAAAATTTTCGAATTTCCGCGTTGTCTTTTTCTTGTCCTGTTAACCTTTCCATAGGAAAAGGTGTTTTTGAAGCCCTTTGGACATGTTTAAGGCTTTTTTTCTTCGGTTTTATAGTTTTAAGTCTTTTGCCATCAACAAGAAAACAATATTTTTCGTCTTTTTCTATAACAACGAACAAATTGTTTTTCTCTTTGCCAGCAGTGGCTATCACCACATCACCCTTTTGGACGATATTTTGCATAATATTCATCATCCTCCTCTAAGGTCAAGACTTCCACTCCGCTTGCAGTGAAAAGCACAGTGTTCTCATAGTGTGCTGCAGGCTTGCCATCGCGAGTTTTAACGCCCCAGCCGTCTGGAAGAACATAAATTTCTTTCTTCCCAGCGTTTATCATCGGCTCAATGGCAATGGTCATGTTTTCTTTTATAACCGCGCCGTCAGTTTCTTTTCCATAGTTTAAAACTTCTGGAGACTCGTGCATTTTCTTTCCTATTCCATGCCCTGTAAGTTCACGAACAACCGAAAATCCGTTACTTTCAGCATGGTGTTGAATGGCTGATGAGATTTTCCCAATTCGGTCGCCAACTCGTGCATTTTCAATACCTTTGAAAAAACATTCTTTGGTGACACGAACAAGTTTCTCTTTCTCTGCATCTACTTTTCCAACACAAAATGTTCTCGTAGCATCTCCGCAATATCCTTTATAAGATGCAACAATGTCCACACTGACAATATCGCCTTTCTTTAAAATGATATCTTTGCTCGGAATACCGTGAACGACAGTGTCGTTGACTGAGATGCAAGAGGCAGCAGGATATCCCATGTAGCCTATGCAAGGAGCAGAACCACCACTATCTATTATAAACTTTTCTATCGATTTGTCAATATCAAAAGTGGAAATTCCTTCTTTTATCATTGATTTTGCAAGTTTCAAGGCATCACGAGTGATTTCACAAGCCTTTTTGATAAGGACAATTTCGGCAGGAGTTTTTTGTAGCATTATTTTAACCCCTCTAAAAAAGTTTTAACAGGTTTGTATGTTTCCTCTGGTCCTTTTTCAGAACCTTTAGCAACAAACAACTTGTCAGCGTAGAAGTTTATGAGTGGTGCGGTAGTTTTTTCATAAACTTCCAGACGAAGTGTAATTGTTTCCAGATTATCGTCATCTCTTTGGAACAATGGTGCCCCACATTTTTGACATGTGGATTTATCGTAAGTGGAAGTGTTATAAATTTCACCACATTTAGAACATATTCTTCTACCTACGCAACGGCGCTTGATTTCGTCAAGCGGAACGTCCAATTCAATAACTGCGTCAATGTCTGTAATTGTCTTTAAAGCTTCAGCTTGAGCGATGCTTCTTGGGAAGCCGTCCAAAATGAAACCTTTTTTGCAGTCATCTTTTTTAATTCGCTCTGCGAGCATTTTGATAGTTACTTCATCTGGCACAAGTTCGCCCTTGTCCATATAAGATTTAGCCAAGTTTCCAACTTCTGTGCCATTTTTTATATTTTCACGGAAAAGGTCTCCCGTAGAAATTTGAACAACATCAAAGTCTTTCATAATATTTCTTGCAAGAGTCCCTTTCCCAGAAAATGGTGCTCCAAGTAATATGATTTTCATAAATACCTCTCTTTAACTTTTTAGTCTAAAAAGCCTTTATAGTTTCTCATATACATTTGTGCCTCAAGATTTTTGTCAAATTCCAGTGCAACCGAAACCATAATCATAAGTCCAGTTGTGCTGAATGCGTTTATAAGCGTTGTCATAATCAAATTATCAGATATTATTTTGAATGCTAAACTTGGAATAAGTGCAATAATTGCTAGGAAGAAAGCACCAAAAAGTGTAATACGTTTCGATATTTTCTTCAAATAATCCGAAGTTTCTCTTCCCGGTCTTATACCTTTAATAAATCCGCCTTGCTGTTGCAGTCGCCGTGAAATATCATTGGTATCAAAGGTAATCATTGAATAGAAGAAAGCAAAAGCAAAAATTAATAGTGCTAAAATAACAATGTATACCCACGAGTCTGTTCCCAGCCATGTTTGATACCAAACCATAGCTTCAGATTCCGGCCAGAACATACTGATAATTAATTGTGGAAGAGTGATTAATGAAGTTGCAAAGATGATAGGCATAACTCCCGAACTATTTACTTTAACAGGAATATAAGTATCTTGCCCGCCATACATTTTCCTTCCCTTAATTTGTTTTGCATAACTTACAGGTATTCTTCTTTCGCTGGAATCCATAAAAACGATAAAACCAAAGATAAGAACAAGAGCAACAACATAGATAATAATCATCCAAAGGTTGTTGATATCTTCACCAACTTGTTGAATCGCAGTGGAAATTCCAGAAGCAGATGAAGCAATAATACCAACAAAGATAAGTAAGCTCATACCACTTCCAACAACATTAAGTTGTGTGATTTTCTCGCCTATCCAAACTGTGAACATTGCACCTGCGGTCAAAATTAACACAATACCACAGCCAATGAGCCATGTAGGCATATTAAGAATTGTTGTATCAATAGCACTTGAATATGAAACAACGATACCAATAGCTTGAGCAAGCGCCAATACAAGAGCAGTAATACGAGTATAGAACTGCATTTTTTTCTTACCATCCTCACCTTGTTTTGCAACTCTTTCAAGTGCAGGAATTGCAACTGTCAAAAGTTGAATAACAATCGAGGCTGTGATATAAGGTGAAACACCAAGAGCCAAAATTGAACCATTCGCCAGCGCATTACCTGACAGCATATTCATAAGTGAAAAGAAAGTTGTTCCTGTTGTTTCGTCTGCTATTTCGTCTGCAAGATTAAATCCTGGACAAACAATGGCACAGCCTACTCTGTAGATAAGAATAAGCCCAAGCACAATAAGAAGTTTCTTTCTGATATCTTTTACTTTAAAAGCATTAACAAGAGTTTTAAACATAAATTACTCCTCTATTTCGATTTTTCCACCCGCTTTTTCAATTTTTTCTATTGCAGATTTAGTAGCCTTTTTAGCTTTAACAGTTAAAGGTTTAGTAATTTCGCCATTTCCAAGAACTTTAAGACCATATGGCATACGTTTACCAACAACTCTTGTTTCATATAAGAGTTCTTCGGTAATAACAGTGTTAGGCTCAAAAATTTCAAGGTCGCCGACATTAACTATTGAATAGTTTTTGCGATAATTGTAGTTATTGAAACCACGAATAGGCAATTTTCTAATCATAGGGATGTTTCCACCTTCAAATCCAGGTTTAACACCGCCACCACTTCTAGCCCATTGACCTTTGTGTCCTTTTCCACTTGTTTTACCAATACCGGAACCGATACCACGGCCAACTCTAACCTTTTTTGTTGTAGCGCCTTCTGCTGGTTTAAGATTTTCTAACTTCATAACTTTCTCCTTACTCTTCTACAACTTCAACAAGGTGTCTAACATGATATAAACTTCCACGAATAGAAGGATTATCAGGAAGAACTCTTGTTTGATGTAGTTTCTTAAAACCGAGTGCCTCTAAGATTTTCATTTGATTTTTATTGTAACCAATAGCACTTCTCACATAGGTGACTTTCAATGTTTTTTGTTTACTCATTTTTTCACCTCCGCTTAAATCTCTTCTGGTTTCTTACCACGACGAGAAGCGATTTCTTCTCTTGTTTTAAGTCCGGTAAGACCATTAATTGTTGCTTTAACAACATTTATTCTATTAGTTGAACCATGAATTTTGGTCACAATGTTTTTAACACCAGCAACTTCCAAAACCGCACGAGCAGCGCCACCAGCAATAACTCCGTGACCTTCTTCAGCAGGGATCATTAAAACTTTTGTTGAACTAAATTTTCCTACTGTTTCGTGAGGTATTGTGTTTTCGTTAAGAGAAATCTTTTTCATGTTTTTCTTAGCAACAACTGTTGCCTTGTCAATAGCGTTTGGAACTTCTGCAGCTTTACCAATTCCCATTCCAACATTTCCCTTGCCATCACCGATAACAACAAGAGCGGAGAAGTGCATAGTTCTTCCACCTTTAACGGTTTTGCTAACTCTTCTTACAGAAACAAGTCTTTTGTCTAAGCCATCGTCAATTTTAACAGGTTTTTCGCGACGTGGTTTTTGAGGTTTATCTTGTTTACTTTTCTTAATTTCTTCAGCCATCACTTCCTCCTAAAATTCCAAACCGGCACTTCTAGCACCGTCAGCAACTGCTTGAACTCTGCCTGTGTAAAGGTATCCACCTCTATCAAAAACAACAGCTTTAATTTTCTTAGCAATTGCTCTTTTACCGATAATTTCTCCAACAAGTCTTGCTTGTTCAGTTTTATTTTTGCCTTTTAATTGTTCAGCAACCTCTTTATCAAGAGTAGAAGCAGAAACAAGAGTAACACCCTTTTCGTCATCGATAATTTGAGCATAGATGTTAGATAAACTTCTGTAAACGCAAAGTCTTGGTCTCTCAGCTGTTCCAGAAAGGTTTTTTCTTACTCTTTTATGACGAATAACTCTGTCTTTATTTTTATCATTAACAGTAATCATTTCCTCTCCTCCTACTTCTTACCTTTACCAGCGGTCTTTCCAACCTTTCTAACAAGGTGAGCACCATCAACGTGGATGCCATAACCGTGATATGGTTCATAAGGTCTTTTCTTCATAACATTGGCACAAAATTGTCCAACTCTTTGTCTGTCAGCTCCGCTAACTAAAATTTCGGTAACTGATGGACAGGTAACTTGAATATCCTCAGGAATTTCCATTTCAATTTGATGAGAATAACCAAGTCCTAATGTAAGTTTCTTACCAGAAACCTGTGCTTTATAACCAACGCCAGCAACGATAAGTTTTTTGCTCCAGCCCTTTGTCACACCAATAACCATATTGTGAACAAGTGCTCTAGCGAGTCCTTGCTTTGCGTTGAGTTCTTCTTTGTCATATGTGAAATGAACTTCTCCGTCCTTCACTTCTGTTTTAATGTTTTTGTCGATTTCTTGTTTTAAAGTTCCTTTAGTTCCAGAAACTGTAACAATGTTACCATTTCTCTCAAAGGTTGCACCTTCAAGTTTAACAGGTTTATTTCCTATTCTTGACATAATCTCGCCTCCTTACCAAACATAAGCGAGCACTTCGCCACCAACATTCAAAGAACGAGCAACTTTATCAGTTACAATTCCTTTGTTTGTTGAGATAATGGCAATGCCAAGTCCGCTTATAACCTTTGGAAGATTTTCTTTATTTGAGTAGATGCGAAGACCAGGTTTTGAAATTCTCTTAAGTCCTTGAATAACGCTTTGACCTTCTTCATCATACTTGATGGTGATTTCAATATCTTTAAACTTACCGTTATCGACTAAATCATAGCTCACAATATATCCTTCTTCAAGAAGAATTTTAGCAATAGCAATTTTTTCTTTTGATGCAGGAACTGTAACAGTTTTATGTTTTGCTGAAATAGCATTACGGATTCTAGTTAACATATCTGCAATTGGGTCTGTACTTAACATAATTCCCTCCTTACCAACTTGACTTTTTAACGCCAGGGATTTCCCCGCGATTAGCCATTTCTCTAAAACAAATTCTGCAAATACCATATTTTCTTAAAACAGAATGAGGTCTTCCGCAAATTGAGCAACGAGTATATTGTCTAGTTTTGTATTTTTGAGTTTTTTGTTGCTTTGCAATTAATGATTTCTTTGCCATAATTCCTCCTATCTAGCAAAAGGCAAACCAAGTGCCTTTAAAAGTGCTTTTGCTTCTTCGTCTGTTTTTGCAGTTGTAATAAATGAAATGTCAAGGCCTCTAATCTTCTCAACTTTGTCATAAGAAATTTCTGGGAAGATAAGTTGTTCTTTGATACCCATAGAATAATTTCCACGACCATCAAAAGATTTATCAGAAATTCCACGGAAGTCTCTTACTCTTGGAAGAGCAATAGCGGTAAGTCTATCAAAGAATTCATACATTCTTGTTCCACGAAGAGTAACTTTTGCTCCGATTTTCATACCTTGTCTCACTTTAAAGTTAGAAATAGCTTTCTTTGCTTTTGTTGCAACAGGTTTTTGACCAGCAATTAAAGTAAGTTCGTCAACAGCAGTGTTAAAACTCTTAGAGTTATCTTTAACATCGCCAAGTCCCATATTCAAAACAATTTTAACAAGTTTTGGAACTTCGTTAACATTCTTATACTTAAATTCATTCATAAGAAATGGAACAACTTCCTCTTTGTAGCGTTTTAAAGTTTGATTTTGTTCTTTCATTCTTCACCACCTTAACCTTCAACCGAAGTTTTTTTAGTGTTCGACTTTTGTGTTTTTGCTGTCGTAGCTTTCTTAGTTTCGCCAGCAGGTTTAGATGTAGTTTTTTTTGTTGTTGTAGCTTTTGTTGCAGTTTTCTTTTCAGCCACTTTTTCCTCTACAACTTTTTCTTCTTTTACAGCAGCTTTTGTGGTCTTTTTAGCTGTTTCCTTAGTGTCTTTCTTATCTGCACTTACATTTTTCTTTGCTTCTTTCTTTGTTTGTTTTACATATTCTTTGTCAAGAGAAGCAGAACATTTTTTACATACTCTAACTTTCTTTCCGTCGATTTCTTTGTGAGCAACTCTTGTTGCTTTACCACAAACTGAGCAAACAACCATAACATTTGAAGCATCAATAGGTGCAGTTTTCTTAATAATAGCACTTTGTTCTTGTTGAGTTCTTGCTTTTTTGTGTTTTGTAACGATATTAACACCGTCAACTAAAACTCTGTTATCTTTAGGGAAAACTTCCAATACTTTGCCAGTTTTTCCTTTCTCTTTACCTGCAATAACAACAACATTATCGCCTTTTTTAACTG
Organism: uncultured Clostridia bacterium; assembly: GCA_944349415.1. Lineage (GTDB taxonomy): Bacteria > Bacillota > Clostridia > Christensenellales > UBA1242 > Caccovivens. The sequence goes on along the minus strand of CALVMX010000007.1, from coordinate 11,015 downwards.
TCATTTTCATTTTCGGTTCTCCTTTTAAATAACTTCTGAAGCGAGAGAAATAATTCTCATATAGCCCTTATCACGAAGTTCTCTTGCGATAGGTCCAAACACACGAGTGCCTTTAGGTTGTTTTTGGTTATCAATGATAACAGCAGCGTTGTCGTCAAAACGAACATGAGAGCCATCATTTCTGTTCAAGCCCTTAGTTGTTCTAACAATAACAGCCTTAACAACATCACCTTTCTTAACGTTTCCGCCTGGTATAGCCTTTTTAACAGAAGCGACAATAACATCACCGATGTTACCACTTCTTCTAAAAGAACCACCTAAAACGCGAATACACATAATTTCCTTAGCACCTGTGTTGTCGGCAACTTTAAGCCTTGTTTGAGGTTGTATCATATCTCTCCTCCTTAATCTGCTTTCTTAACGATTTTAATAACTCTGTGATATTTATCTTTTGAAAGTGGACGAGTTTCCATAATAATAACGGTATCGCCAACACCACATTCATTATTTTCATCGTGTGCTTTGAATTTTTTAGATTTCTTTACGACTTTTCCGAATTGTTTATTTTTAACTAAATAAGGAACATTAACAACGACGGTTTTGTCCATACTTGCGCTAACAACAACACCTTGTCGTGTATATCTTGGTTTTCTATTTGTTTCCATTGTTCCCTCCGATTTCTTTTTCTCTTATTGCTGTTTTAACTCTTGCGATTTCCTTTCTCACATTTCTAATTGCAAGTGGGTTTGCAAGATTTCTTGTCGCGTGTGAAAAACGAAGATTAAAGAGTTCGTCTTTCAATTCTTTAAGTCTTGCGTTTAACTGTTCAAGAGAAAGGGTTTTGATTTCTTCATTCTTCATTCTTCTCACCACCTTCGTTAGTTTCAGTTTCTTTCTTTATGAACTTAACTTTGCAAGGAAGTTTATGTCCAGCAAGACGAAGAGCCTCGCGAGCAACTTCTTCACTCACACCTTCAATTTCAAAAAGAACTCTACCTGGTTTTACAACAGCAACCCAGAATTCTGGATTACCTTTACCTGAACCCATACGAGTTTCAGCAGGTTTCTTTGTTACAGGTTTATCAGGGAAAATCTTAATCCAAACTTTACCGCCTCTTTTGATGTAACGAGTAAGAGCAATACGAGCAGCTTCGATTTGGTTAGATTTAATCCAACAAGGCTCAGTAGCAATAATTCCGTAAGACCCAAAAGTTAAAGTGTTGCCTCTTGTTGCCTTACCAGTCATTCTGCCACGCATAACCTTTCTTCTTTTAACTCTTTTAGGCATTAACATTATTCTTGCCCTCCTTTCTCGGCTTTGCTTGGCAAAATTTCGCCTTTGAATATCCAGCATTTAACGCCAAGTTTACCATAGTTTGTGTAAGCAGCGGAAGTAGCATAGTCAATGTCAGCACGAAGAGTATGAAGTGGAAGAGAACCTTCCATATACTTTTCTGTTCTTGCTATTGTGTTTGCACCGTCAATAACACCGCTTACTTGAACTTTGCAACCTTTAGCTCCTGCTTTCATAACTCTTTGAATAGCTTGTTTTAAAGCACGACGCCATTGAACACGCTTTTCAAGTTGTTGAGCAATGCTGTCAGCAACGAGTTGAGCATCAAGGTCAGGTTTTTTGATTTCTTTCACATTGAGTGAAAGGTTTTTAACAGGACGGATTATTTTTCCAAGGTCCTTTTTAATTTGCTCAATACCTGCACCTTTAGTTCCGATAATCATACCAGGTTTTCCAGTGTAGATATTAACAGTAAGTCTTGATTCTGTTCTTTCAATTTCAATTTTAGAAACGCCAGAAGCAGAGTGTTTTTTGTTGAAATATTCACGAATATCATGATCTTCTTTAAGGTTTGCGGCAAAATCATGTTTACTTGCATACCAAGTTGATTGCCAATCTTTATTGATACCGAGTCTAAGTCCAATAGGATTAACTTTTTGTCCCATTATTTTGCCTCCTTCATTTCATCTAAGATAATTGTGATATGACAACTTCTTTTAATGATGTGGTCAACTCTACCTCTTCCTCTGAAATTTACTCTTTTCATCATTGGACCAGGTGTTGAGTAACATTCAGCAACATATAAGTTGTCACTTGATAGTCCTTTGTTGTTCTCAGCATTTGCAATAGCACTCTTGAGGACTTTCAAACTTTCATAAGCGCCTTTTTGTGGCATAAAAGTCAACATAGCAACAGCTTCATTAACCTTTTTTCCTCTTATGTTGTCCAAAACAATTCTAACCTTTGAAGAACTCATACGAACATCTTTTGCAACAGCATAAGGACGATTATCTTTGTTTGCGGTTCTTTTTTCCGCTTTTTGTCTAATTCTTGTAGCCATTTTTCACCTCTCTTATCTATTTGACGCAGTTTTCTTTTGACCTGCGTGTCCTTTGAAAGTTCTAGTTAAAGAGAATTCACCAAGTTTATGACCAACCATATCTGCAGTGCAGTATACAGGGATATGCTTCTTTCCATTATGAACAGCGAAAGTGAAGCCTACAAATTCTGGATAGATAGTTGAACTTCTTGACCAAGTTTTAATAGGTTTTTTAACGCCACTTTCTGTCATTTGAAGAACTTTTTTCATAAGTCTTGGGCTAACATAAGGCTGTTTAACTTCTTTCTTCATACTCTTGCTCCTTAATTAATTCTCTTAACCATTAAACGGTTAGATTGTTTATTTTTCTTTCTTGTCTTGTATCCGAGTGCAGGTTTACCCCAAGGTGTAACAGGTGTTGCCATACCAACAGGACTCTTACCTTCACCACCACCGTGTGGGTGGTCATTTGGGTTCATCGCAACACCACGAACGGTTGGACGAACGCCCATATGTCTTTTTCTTCCAGCCTTACCAAGAGAAACAAGTTCATGGTCTAAGTTACCAACTGTTCCGATGGTTGCACGGCAAGTCAAAAGAACTTTTCTCATTTCGCCACTTGGAAGACGAAGTGTGGCATATTTGCCTTCTTTTGCCATAAGTTGAACTTCAGCACCTGCAGAACGAGCGAGTTGTCCGCCTTTCTTTGGTTCAAGTTCAATGTTGTGAATGAGTGAACCTACTGGGATATCTGAAAGTGGAAGGTTGTTTCCAACTCTGATTTCCACATTTGAACCACTCATAAGAATATCGCCAACTTTAAGTCCGTTTGGAGCGATAATATATCTTTTTTCTCCGTCCTTATATGAAAGGAGTGCGATATATGCCGTTCTGTTTGGGTCATATTCAATTCCAACAACCTTTGCAGGAATGTTGTCTTTGTTTCTCTTAAAGTCAATGATACGATATTTTTGTCTGTTTCCGCCACCCTTGTGACGAACTGTGATTTTACCTTGAGCATTCTTTCCAGCGTGTTTTTTCTTAACAGCGAGGAGAGATTTTTCAGGTGTTTTCTTTGTTATTTCTTCAGCAGCGAGTTTTGTGTAAAATCTTCTACCAGCTGAAGTTGGATTACTCTTAATTATAGCCATTTCCCCCTCCTATTAAGATAAGCTTTCAAAGAAGGCAATAGGTTTAGATTTTTCAGTTAAAGTTACGATTGCTTTTTTGTAATCACTTGTTTTTCCTACTGTTCTTCCTTGTTTTGTGTTTTGTGATTTTTTCTTTCCTTTAACAAGAATTGTGTTTACTTTCTCAACTTCCACTTTGAACTTTTCTTCAACTGCTTTAGCAATTTGAACTTTGTTCGCATTTTTGTTTACGATGAAAGTATATGTCTTGTTTTGAATTCCACTATAACTTTTCTCCGTAAGTAGTGGTCTTACGATAATTTCGTTAGCGTCCATTATGCGTTAGCCTCCTCTAAGTATTTGATTGCAGATTCAGTTAAAACAACATTTTTGTTTGCAACAACATCGTAAACGTTCAAAAGTGATACATCAACTGTTTGAAGGTTTTGAATGTTTTTAACTGCTCTAACTTCTTTTTCTGTGTTATCAGCACTAACAACAACCACGCTTCCATCAAACTTGAATGCATCTAAGAATTTTTGAGCATCTTTAGTTTTTGCTGATGTAATGTCGAATTTGTCAAGAACTGTAACATTCTTTTCTCTAAGTTTTTCACTTAATGCACTAAGAAGAGCAACTCTTTTTGCCACTTTATTAACCTTCTTAGAGAAATCTCTTGGCTTTGGAGCAAAAACAACTCCACCGCCTGTCCATTGTGGACCTTTTGTTGAACCTTGTCTAGCACGACCTGTTCCCTTTTGACGCCAAGGTTTTGCTGCGTGACCTCTAACTTCACTTCTTGTTAATGTGCTTTTTGTTCCTTGTCTTTGGTTAGCGTTGTAAGCAACAATAACTTCGTGAATGAGTGGTTCGTTATACTCAACTCCGAAGATGTCATCTTTTAAAGTTTTTGTTCCAACTTCTTCGGCATTCATGTTATATACTTTAACTTTTGCCATTTCTTCGCTCCTTATTTAGCCTTTTTAACAGACTCTTTAATTGTAAGGATTGCTCCCTTTGCTCCTGGAACATTACCTTTAATTAAAAGTAAGTTTCTGTCTGCATCGACTTTAACAATTTCTAAGTTTTGAATGGTAACTTTTTCGTTTCCATATTGTCCAGGCATGTGTTTATTTTTAAATACACGCGATGGAGATGAGTTTGCACTCAAGGAACCTACTTCTCTGTGAACAGGACCAGTACCGTGAGTCATCTTAAGTCGATGAGCATTCCATCTTTTGATAACGCCTGAAAATCCGTGTCCTTTTGTCATACCAGAAACATCAACTTTGTCATTTTCTGAGAAAATGTTTGCTTTGATTTCGTTTCCGATTTCGTATTCACCATCAAGGTCAAATTCTTTTAAAACCTTCATAGGTTCAACTTTTGCTTTGTCATAAACACCTTTCATAGGTTTTGTGACATTCTTTGTTTTCTTGCCGAATGCTACAACATAAGTGTTGTATCCATCAGTCTCAACTGTCTTCTTTCTAACCACAACCATAGGGCCAGCTTCAACAACAGTCACAGGAATAACTTTTCCGTCTTCGGCAAAGACTTGTGTCATACCAATTTTCTTTCCGATTATTGCTTTACTCACTTCTCTTTACCTCCTTCCTTATAGACTGATTTTAATCTCAACACCGGCAGGGAGTTCTAACTTCATAAGTGCGTCAATAGCCTTGTTTGTTGGATTATAAATATCGATAAGTCTTTTGTGGGTTTTGCTTTCAAATTGTTCTCTTGAATCTTTATACTTGTGAGGAGAACGAATCACAGTGACCACTTCTCTATCAGTTGGAAGTGGAATAGGCCCAGAAACCTTTGCCCCATTCTTGCCAGCAGTTTCAATAATTCTCTTGCATGCTTGGTCAATAAGTGAGTGTTCATAGGCTTTAAGTTTAATTCTCATTTTTTGCATTTAATATACCTCCTGTATTAGCACCCCGAAATGTTGCATTTCACACTTAAATAGTTATCCTCAAGAATTCTTCCCACATTTATCATCTCTCAAACACTACCCCGTGTGTGTCGCGCTGTTAAACTTAAAAAAATGTCATTTCGGTCACCCCAGCATCTATGGCTAGGATTTGGTCCACACAAATTTTCTTACCACTGCTTGACTAAGTGTAAGTAACCTTGTGCTTCGCCCCATAAATAACAGCAAGCATATTATAGCAGACTAAAACTTAAATGTCAACAGTTTTTCAAAAATAATTTGTGGTGTTGCCACTTTTTTTAATAATGTCATTTGTAAAAAAATTTATTGTCAACAAAACAAAAATCCAAACGCTATATAAATAAGAAAAAGCATATATAATAATATAATATAAATATATAAGGACTCAATTTAATAATCTACTTAATAATCTACTTTAAGTATTTTGTATGTATTTTCCAAATAAAACAATTTTGCTTGAAACTCAACATAAAAACACGTTCGTTTAGAACGCAATATTTATAAGATTTTTTAAATCAAACTTCGTTTGTGCTAAAAAATAAAAAGCATTATATAGTTAAACACCAAAAACAATAAAATAATAAATTTTCGGCTAAAAATACAAAAAAATCGCTAAAAATTGCGATTTTTCTTCATTTTTTTAAATATTTTTGCCATTTTCTGTTTCTGCTAATTTTACAACGCTTACAATTTTGTCCAGCTTCCATCTATATTCTGTATAAGTTTCATTATCAAAATTGCCAACTTCATCAGTTAAAATAGTTTGCAATATTCCTTGTGTAAAAGATTTTAATTCCTCCGCCTGCTCAGTGTTTAAATCCTCTTGAGATGCCAAACTTGCTGTTATCATATTTTTATTTTCAACAGCATCAACCAGATGTCTTTTGCTTTTAAAAGGACTTTTTCCATTATCAAAACATTTAACAAATTTTAGCACGAAAGAAGTATCTCTAAGATCTTCTCTTTCTTCTTTTTCAATTTCTTTAAAAAGTTTAACCATTTGTGTGTAAAAAACAATATCTTTTATTTCTCTTAAATTAACATCCAAATTAACATATTCTGTTACTCTTTTGTTTGTTAAATAGGTGCGAGAATTTTTAACAATCATAGTATTAGTTAAAATCGGAGGCAATTCACAAAGATACATTAAATTTTTTCTATCTAATTTTACACTTGCACATTCAATAGTTGGATAATTTTCAAGTACTTTTAGCACCGTTTCTTCCACTTTAATAGGACCATTTTGTGTTTTTGTAATATATTCTTGTGGAAAAGGATTTCCAACCACTTTCACTAAAGTTCCATTAGATCTTGTATTTAGTGTTGATTTTTTATCCAATTGTTTTGGAATAAAAATAACATCACCATAAGGAAGCCCGCTTTGACCTACATACTCTCTTCCCCAACCCAAAATTTTTGCCTGATTTGTTATAATCATATCTTACCTACCTCTCTTTTTAATTTTATCATATGTAATCATTATTGTCAAGATTTATAAAATTAACATTAACCAAAATTATATTAAAATTAAAAAAATAAATAAAAAAAACGATTATTTCTTTAATATTTTTTAATTTTACCTGATTTTTTGGTGTTTTTTAATTTTCCGAATTTTCAGCTTGTAAATTTTCTTGCAAATTTTCAAGTGTAAACATATCTTTAAATTCTTTATTCGTTTTATAAAGTTTATCAAACGTTCCTGTATCTGAAATTTTGCCTTCTTCCAAAAAGTAAATTTTATCAACGTTCTTAATTGTAGAAAGTCTGTGTGCCACAATCACTATTGTGCTTTTGCCTTTAAGCCCATCAATACATTTTTTAATATGTTCCTGAGCAAAATTATCAAGCGAACTTGTGCTTTCATCAAAGATGATTATACTTGACTTTCTAAGCAATGCTCTTGCGATCGCAAGTCGTTGTCTTTGTCCGCCAGAAAGTTTAATTCCGCTCTCTCCCACAACTGTATCTAGTCCTTCTGGTAAAGTTTTTACAAATTCATCAAGATATGAGTCTTTAATAGCATTTTCAATTTCTTCATCGGTTGCATTCTCTTTTGCAAGAAGTAAATTTTCTTTTATACTCATATCAAATATGTAAGGAAATTGGTTTACAAGAGAGATAGATTTTCTAAGCGTTTCTTTGTCTAAATCTTTGATATCAACTCCATCAATTAAAACTTGTCCACTGTCCGCTTCTAACATTTTCGCCATAAGGGAAAGAATTGTAGATTTTCCACTTCCACTTTTTCCAACAAAAGCTACTGTTGTGTTCGGCTCAATTATAAAACTTAAATCTTTCAAAACTTCATTTTCACTTTTTAGAGTTTTTTCAAGTTTATCTGTTTTTTCATCGCGTTTATAGTCATAAACTTTATATTTAAACCCAACATTATCAAATTTGATTTCCCCTTTAACATTTTCTAATTTTACATTTCCGAATTTTTCCGTCACGTATTCTTCTTCATCAAATAATTGTTTAATTCTTCTTGTATGAATTTTAATGTCACTAAAAACATTCAATAGACTGCTTAGATATGCTGGAAAAGAACGAAGAGTGCCATTATATGAATATATAACCATAAAAATACTTATTGTCACAAGTCCTTTTTCCATTAAGAAAATACCCAAAAGTAAAGTTCCATAAATACCTATATTTGTAATAAACACTCTCAACATATTCAGCGTTGTATTAATCTTTGTCGTTTTGATATTCTGCTCTATGTATCTATCATATTTTTCTTTTGTTGTGATTTCAAGTTTATTTTCTAGTCCTGACGTTTTAATATCCCGTTCACTTTTTACGACTTCATTGACAATTGAATAAACTTGATCGTTAAGTTTTAAAGATTTATTTTGATTTTTGTTTCTAATTTTAACTCTAATAATATCAACTATTACCGCAATTATTATTACTCCGACAATAACTAACGCAATAACCCAATTTAAGAAAAAAACATAAGTTGTAACTACTATAGCAGAAATAATAACTGACACATATTGAATAAGTGTATCTAAACTTCCAATGATTCTATTTGGATCTCCAACAATTCTTTGTGTAAACTCGCCAGTTTTGTGGTCAGTGTAGGTTGCAGAATTTAATTTAAATGCTTGTTTAACACAATCAAGACTCATATCTCTGACAATAAGTGCAGAATACTTGTTATACATTAAAGAATGAAATAGGTTGAGAATAATTCGTATCAAAAGACAAAGAATCCCAATAGAAAAATATTTAACAGCATTTTCATACTCTCCCAAAGTTATATATTCTACAGAATCTGCAAGTAATATTGTAAGTGCCACATTTAACCCAGTCATAATAGCATACAATAAAATATACAAAATTATAACGAAAATATGTTTTTTAAAATAAGATGAAATTTTCATATCCTCTCCCTAAACTTCCTTAGTATATATTAAATTAATTTTTTTGTCAATACCATTTTAAATTTCTCCAATAAAACAAAATTAAAATTAAAAAATAGTAAAAATTTACAAAAAATATTGTTTTTTTATTATATTTTAATTGATTTTTCAATTATTTTTAATAATAACAAAATTATTTATTATTTCATAGAAATTTTAATAGGAGAATTATATGCAAAAAATAAACAATATTCACGATAAAAATTTTTACCAATTAGTTGACTCTATTTCAAATTTAAACGAAGAAGAACTACTTTTTAAAATCAAGTTTAATTATTCTTTTCTTCCCAAAAATATAAAAACAAGTTTGGAAAACTATTTTGACAAATACAAATTTTGGGGAAGCCTGCACGAAGACAATTTAGACTATGACGAAATCGAACGAAAAGCAAAAACGATAAAAAAGCATATTAAAGATTTTGTCTGGCTATATGAAAAACTTGAAGACGACTCTTCCAAATTCTTGCTTTATGCCATATTAAATAATTTTATTAACTACGATTTTACTTCCCTTCAAAAAACTTTAAATCAAAAATACCATCATTATTTCGATTTTGATATTTTGCCAAAAATGAAAGAAGAAGTTTTTGCTGACATTGGAAGTTACACTGGCGACACTGTCTTAGATTTCATAAAATGTTATGGAGAAAATTCTTACAAAAAAATCTATTGCTATGAAATTACAACTGATATAATTCCAACTTTAAAAAATAATTTAATAAACTATAAAAATATAGAAATAAAAAGTTTAGCCGTCAGCAATAAATCAAAAACTTTATATATAGATGAGAACTCAACAAGTAACTCTGCCAATAAAACGAAAAATAAAGGTAAAATCAAAATTGAAGCAAAATCACTTGATGAAGATGTTAAAGAAAAAATCTCGTTAATCAAAATGGATATTGAAGGAGATGAAGAGTTAGCACTAATGGGAGCAAAAAAACATATTCAAAATGACACCCCAAAACTTTTAATTTCACTATATCACAATAACCATCACTACTACAAACTTCCTAAATTAATCCATAGTTATAACAAAAACTACAAATTCTATCTTCGTAACTATGGTGGCAGTTTATATCCAACCGAAATCGTTCTTTTTGCCATACCAAAATAGAAATGAAAATATTTTTTCTCAAAAAACAATTAATTATGTAAAATATAAATGCTAAAAGACATTTAAACGCGCTTTTTTAAAGTTTTCATAATAATTTCAAAGGAATCTTTTCCTTTCTTTTTCCTACTCCTTATTAATTCCACAAAAAACATATAAATTGCATAACCAACAGCAAAAATTGGCATCAGAACCCAAACTGTCAAAGGAGTGCCTGACAAAATAGGTTCGTTTATATAAAATGCCGTATTAATATCTAAAACTGTAATCAAAAAAGTCCCTATTGTTATGTATGCCATAAAACCTATAACTAAATTTGGCCATTTTCTATAATTAGGTTTAAACCAATAGACTATTTGCACCAGGATAGAGAGATAAAAACTAAGTGCATGGTGAAGCATGCCAGAAAAAGTGATAGTATGCCAAAACGTATCATAATCCCCCAAAAATGTTGGATATATAATTACTCCAAGTCCACCAGCAAAAGCAAGGTAAACCACAAAATGCAGCGCATTGTTGTTTCTTTTGCCTATAAGAACCGCAAGTGCAAAAACAAGACTGCTCATCCCACAAAAACTGTTTGGAATAAGTTTGGCATAATTATTGGACAGAACTGCAATAGAAATTCTATTCCACATAACTGCAATAAACAAAAGCCCAGCCACAATTTTAACAACGATATCCTGTGCTTTTGTTGTTTTTACATACTTTTTAATCAATATCGTTCCGACAATTGCCAAAACAAAAAACACAACCAAAAACAAAATGTGTTCTATCCCATAAACTTTTGGTGACATAATTACTCCCTTAGTTTATATAGTTTAGCATAAATCCGTATGGAATTACAAATTTTTTCATATTAAAAAATAGTTGCCTATGCAACTATTTTTATTTAATAAAACCAAATCTTAATTCTTCTTTATTTTATATACTTTTTTAATCACACTCTATATCAACTTTTAATTTAGAATAAAACTCTTTAGTATAACATTTTACTCAGGTAGGGTGAGAGCGACACAGTAAACAATCCTGTTTGATTGTTTACGGCTAGAA
>CALVMX010000006.1 GCA_944349415.1 uncultured Clostridia bacterium | reverse complement strand
CATAGTTATCTCTTGTAAAAATGTTTGAAGCGATAATAACTGAAGATGCATAATTATTTTCACTTATAACTAAATCATTATCAAAGTTTGAGTGATAGGTCACAGTAATTTCTTTAAAATGTGGATATCCGTCATTCACAGAACTATCTAATGCCCAAACATATGTAAAATCCCACGGATAAGTAGCATTCCAATTTCCCGATGATGAAGTATACCAACTTGAAGTTTTAGCTAGTGTTATTATTGTCCCCAAATATTCAGCTTCTCCGTCAACATCAGTACCACTAGAACTTCCGCCAATTCCACCAACACTTGAAGAACAGCTTCCGCCATAATAGCAATTTTCTACTGTTGAAAAATTCTGTCCCACAACTCCGCCGACACGCTGAGAACTTGCTGTAACATCTCCCGTGTTATATGAATTTGTAATAGTTGAAGAATTATATCCCACAACTCCGCCTACATATCCATTCATTCCAGTGTATGTACTTGTCACATCTCCTGTGTTATATGAATTACTTACAGTTGATGAAGCAGCGTTACATCCCACAACTCCGCCAACATAAGAACTACTTCCTGTCACTGAACCTGTGTTATATGAATTTGTAACTGTTGAAGAAGAGTTATATCCCACAACTCCGCCAATAAATTGATAACTTCCTGTCACTGAACTGGTGTTATAGCAATTTGTTATATTTGCGTAATATGCTCGCCCTGCAATTCCACCAACATATTGATATCCTTGAATATTGGAATTTATCACTCCAACATTGGAGATTTCTGCTCTGTTTGTTGAAGTGCCATAAACATATCCAAAAAGACCTTGATAGGAATATGTTGAACCTGAGCCTGCTTGTGTGAAAACACCTGAAACTGTGTAGCCATCACCGTCATAATGTCCAGCAAATTCATTATAATTACTTGAAGTTGTATATGTTCCTATCGCATCCCACCAATATGCTGAAACATCAATATCTGCTGTTTGTTTGAAATATGTCCCGGAATAATTTGTTCCGTTGTTGACATTATATGCAAGTCCGGCGAGTTCCTCAGCACTTGAAATTAAATATGGATCACTCGCCGTTCCGCCACCTTCAAAATCAGTGTCACGAACAACTCCATCGTCCGTCCACAACAAGCTTGTGGTCCAAGGCTCTTGGCGAGAAATTTGTTTTAAATATGGATAACCGTCATTCGCCCCTGGATTTACATTCCAAACACTCTCAAAATCCCATGGATAAGACTCGTCCCAATTCGAAGAATTTGTATACCAACTCAAAGTTTTAGGATCGCTATCGTTCTCAAATCGTGAACAATTCGAAACTGTTCCAGAGTTTGAACCGTATGCCAAAGTTTGTGTGCAATTCACACCCCAATAACAATTACTTAGTGTTGAAGAAACATTATATCCAACAACCCCGCCAACAATATTACCACTTCCAGTCACTGAACCGGTGTTATATGAATTACTCACTGCTCCACTATTATTACCCACAACTCCGCCAACAGCTGTGCTCCCTGATACTGTGCCTGTATTATATGAATTACTTACTGTACCATCACTATTATTACCCGCAACTCCGCCAACAGAATCACTATTCCCTGTTACTGTGCCGGTATTATATGAATTACTTACTGTTGCTGAATAAGAATTATCTCCCACAACTCCGCCAACAGAAGAATTTCCTGTTACTGTGCCTATATTATATGAATTACTTATTGTCCCAGCATTATTTCCCACGACTCCGCCAACATGACTATTTCCTGTCACGTTGCCTGTGTTATATGAATCCATTACTGTTGCATGATAATTACTTCCCACAACTCCGCCAATAGATGAACCACCTCCAGTCACGTTTCCTGTGTTATATGAATTGCTTATTCTTGATGATTGATCAGTGGCTCCTACAATTCCGCCTAAAGTTTCATAACCTCCTACAATACTTGTGTTATAACAATTTGTCACATTTGTTTGGTAAACTTTCCCTACTATTCCGCCAACAGCACTATAACCATTGAAAGTGTTCCCAGTGCTATAACAATTCGTTATGTTTGTGTAAGAGGTATAGCCCGCAATTGCACCAAGATAGTAATAGCCTCCAAGGCTTGAATTAATTACCCCAAGATTAGAAATTTCAGCATAGTTATCAGAGGTTCCAATAACGTAACCAAAAAGGCCGTGATAATAATCTGCTGAAGATCCTCCGCTATTTGTAGTAACTCCAGAAACTGTGTGTCCGCCACCGTCATAGTGTCCCGCAAATTCGTTATATGAAGTAAGATTTGTGTATTCGCCAATTGAATCCCACGTATAACCAGACAAATCTAAATCGGCAGTTTGCAAAAAATAAACACCAGAATAATTTGTCCCATTATTCACTCGATAAGCAATTCCAGTAAGTTCTTCTTCTGTTGAAATTAAATAAGGATCAGACGAAGTTCCACTACCTTCCCATGAAGTGTCGTATGAACCACTTCCGGTCCAAGTCAACCCATCAACTAAGTCATCATCCGGCTTTAAATTTTCGTTGTCTTGAATTTCCCCTCCCGCACTTTCGGAGGCTGGAACGGAATAACTTGAGCCAGAAAGCAAAACTCCGCCTGCCACTGTTGCGGATGCTATAAATAAAAAGGAAAATAGACAAATTAAAATCTTTTTTACCTTATTTTTCTTCATATTTTTCCTCCTTGGCTTTCAAAGAAACTGAAGTAAATATATTACAAGATTAAAAAAATTATATAATTATTATAACTATTTTTTATTTAAATATAAAACAAATTTCGACAAAAATAAAAAAAATAGATAAAATAATTTTGAATATTAAGTATAAATCCACGCAAAATAAATTTATGCGACAAAAAATGGTTATTTACGTTACAATATTTTTAATAAGCTTGGCAGTTTTTGCCGGACTATTTCCCTATCCTATTTTTTCCGACTATACGAACGTAACAAGAGAAAATATGCTGGAAATAAACAATTTTTCGGAAACCGAACTTTCGGTGCAAAAAAAATCTGAACCCAGAGTGGAAAGTTTGGAATGGAAAGTGGTGGATCTACTTATGGAATATGATAAGACATACAAACTTATAGATTTAGAAAGTGGAGCTGAAATATATATTCAGCGAACTGGAGGAATCAACCATGCAGAAGTCGAAACCATCGACGAAGAAAACACTTTAACTTTAAAAGAGCTTTTAGGCTCATTTTCTTGGGAACGACGCGGATGTTACTTACAACTAAATGATAACCTATATGTATGTGCCAGTTTAAGCTGTTTCCCTCATGGCGAAAACAAGTTAGAAAATGGACTTGGCGGTCATTTGTGCCTGCACTTTAAAAATTCCAAAACACACAGCACAAATATTGTCGACAAAGGACACCAAAAAGCAATAAAATCCGCTCAGAAGTCTTTTCCATATGAAAAAATTGATTAAATTAACAAATTTTTGAGTTTTGCCATTTTATATTGATTATAAAGAAATTAAATAAATTAAAATTATTGAAAATTAAAATCCATAGAAAAAATCTATGGATTTTGTGTTAAAAATGTATTTTTAACTTAAGCAAACATATTCAGATACTTGTATCGTAAATCTCATTCCTAAAAAGTCGGTTGGTTTCGAGTTTACTGTGCCCCCTCCTTCTGTGTGACTTGAAACCGTATTTAAGTTTGAACCTAAATCACGAACATAATACAAATCGTTTTGTCCTATCATGTCTAAATAGTCTTTAACAAAATCACTGAACTCAGTCTCATAATTCCCCTTTGCCTCATTTATCTCTTCATTTGAGGATAGGAAAATATAACTCGTAGATGTTTCCGATGTCGTTATACTTGATGATGAAAATGCCGAAGATTCAGCCGTAAACTCTGTTAAATACAACCTTTCATTTAGTAAAAAGTTATTGTAGAAATAGTTAACGTCAGAGCCACTCACCGAGTTTGCACTTACATACCCATTTCCTAAGCTTAATGCTGTGTCAGAATATTTTCCAACATAAACCACACTTTCCATAACAGCCATGGTGTCTGTAGAAATATATTCCGACTGAGTGGAAGATGCGTCAGTGATAAGTATCCATCTGATAGGCTCTACTCGATACCAATTCCCATCCAAATTGCAATACTCCTCTCCGACTTTAACAATGAAAAAAGAAGAGATTATTTTCCCTTCTTTTTATTTGATTTTTCTTCTACAACCTCAACTTCTTTAACTTCTTCGGTTTTTGGTTCTTCCGCCTTAACCTCGGTTTCTTCTTTTACTTCAGTATTTTCTTCTTTTTTATGCTCTTTTTTCTCTTTCTTTTCTTGTTCTTTAGCTTTATCCGCTTCAAGTTTTGCTTGTTGTTCAGCTTTGAGTTCTTCTTCGCTCTTGAAAACAGTGTAAATTGCATAAGCATCAACAGTCATATAGCTTTTTGTTTTTCCGCCAGTTTCGATAACAACAAGTTTTTGAGTGTCATCAAATTTGATTTCAGTAATTGTTCCATAAACACCACTTGTAGTCAAAATTTTGTCGCCCACCTTAAGAGAATTTGTTTGTTCTTGAATTTTTTGAGTTTCGCGTTTATTCTTTTGATTCATCATAATTGGAAGTGCGATAAGCATCAAAACAACAACGGCAATTAAGATATAGTTTACAATATTCTCGGTTGTAGCAAGTAATAAACTTTCCATTTAATTTTTAATCTCCTTTTATTTCATATAAAATCCCAAAAATAATGTCATAAAAATGACAAGTAATGGAATTGCAAGTTCTCCTATAGACATTTGAACCTCCTATATCTTAACATAATTTTTCATTTTCGCCAAACGAAATTAAGTTAAAATTTTTAAAAATTTATAATTTTTTTAATCTTGTCGACAAATTTTGACAGGCCGTGCCTGTTTTTGTTTAATTCTTCGAATTTATAATGCATGATTTAAGTTTTAAAATATAACTTATTTATGTTTTTACAAATCTCTTCCATTCCTGAATTTTGCTTCGCGTCCAGCCTCGCCAAAACTAAAACCTTGATGATGATATTTTCTCAAAACTTCTTCCATTCTATCGGCATTTTCTTTAGTTGAATCATGATAAATAGCACCCATTTTTTCTGATAACGCCATTCTTTTCTCTAAATTTAACTGATATGTATATTCTTCTCTTTTGTCTTCAACTGTTTTTATTGCCTCAATAATTTGGTTATTTTTTGACTGATATAATTCTTCTTCAGAAATATTAAGTTGAGATAAATTTTTCTCGCGTTCATGATAATATTGTTCCAAGTCTAAAATGAATTTTTCTTTGATAACATTTAAAAATTCACAATTTTCATCAAACAAACTGCAGTCTAAAGACTTAAGTTCCTTAATTCCAAACCTTTTATAACTATATTTTTGATAAAAATCTTTTGTAAAATTTTTTTGATAAATATTCACAAAAGTTGGTCTATAACTTGCTGGAATTTCATTCAAATCTTCCATTTTAAAATTGATAAATATAGAATAATCTTCTATAAAACCTTTTATTGAATCTTTATCAATTTGGCACAAAAACTTAACAATTCCATATTCTAAAACATCTTCAAAAGTGAGTTCCCTTTTATTTTTAAACGCATCAATTGATTTATGCCACATATAGCCATTTTCATTTGGACTTAAAACTTCTTTTAGTCCGTTTTCGTCATACCATTCAACATTTTTATAAGCTTTCATATCATTTTCCTTTTAACACTTAAACTATACCACATAAGACTAAAGATGTCAATACCTAATTTAAGCGGAATTAGTTTAATAAACAATAATATAAACACATAAAATCTATTTTTTTTACAACACAAAATAGTATGGTTTTATAAATAAAAAGCACTTAAGTCTCCTTAAATGCTTTTCGTAATGATTATTTGATTTAATATTTTGTTTTATTTAAAATTGAATTATTATAATTATTTTCAACACTTAAAATTAGGCATCGCCTATTAAATTTTCTTTGTTTCAATTTCATCCTTTAATCTTGCAATGAAATCGTCTAAATTAAGTCCGCTTTTATTTTCAAAACCGCGTCCACGAATGGAAATTGTTCCGTTCTTTTCTTCTTCATCACCAACAATGATAAGATATGGCACTTTTTCGTTCAAAGCCTCACGGATTTTATAGCCAATTTTTTCATTTCTATTATCCGCTTCCACTCTTAAACCTTCTTGCTTTAATCTTGCCACAATTTTATCGACATAATCAGTGTTTCTTTCAGTAAGCGACATAACTCTCACTTGCTCAGGCGAAAGCCAAAGTGGGAACGCCCCAGCATATTTTTCAATCAAGTATGCAAGAGTTCTTTCATAGCAACCAATGCTAGTTCTATGAATAATGTAAGGGTTCTTTTTGTTTCCGTCTTTGTCAGTATAAACCATACCAAATTTTTCAGCTAACATTTGGTCAATTTGAATCGTGATTAAAGTATCTTCTTTTCCAAACACATTTTTTATTTGAATATCAAGTTTTGGACCATAGAAAGCGGCTTCTCCAATACCTATTTCATAAGGAACATTTAAATCCTTTAAAATTTTTTCCATTGCACTTTGTGCTTCGTCCCATTGTTCTTTTGTTCCAATATATTTTTCTTTATCATTAGGATCCCACTGAGAAAATCTATATGATGCATCTTCGTAAAGCCCTAAAGTCTTAAGCATATAAGTTGCAAGTTCCAAACAACCTTTAAATTCACTTTCAAGTTGTTCTGGTGTGCACATTAAATGCCCTTCACTTATAGTAAATTGTCTAACACGAATAAGTCCGTGCATTTCGCCACTTGCTTCATTTCTAAAAAGTGTTGAAGTTTCATTATATCTCAATGGCAAATCTTTGTAAGAACGAGCCTTGTTTAAATATGCTTGATATTGGAATGGACAAGTCATAGGACGAAGAGCATAAACTTCTTTATCCTTTTTCTCGTCACCTAAAACAAACATTCCGTCTTTATAGTGATCCCAATGTCCTGAAATTTTATATAAATCACTTTTTGCCATAAAAGGAGTTTTAGTTAAAAGCCAACCCCTTTTTTGTTCTTCATCTTCAACAAATCTTTGTAAAATTTGTATCACACGAGCACCTTTAGGAAGAAGAATAGGAAGCCCTTGACCGATATAGTCAACGGTTGTGAAAAATCCTAATTCTCTACCAAGTTTGTTATGGTCACGCTTCTTAGCTTCTTCTATCATTTGTATATGTTCATTAAGTTGTTTTTTATCTGGATATGCATAAGCATAAACACGTTGAAGCATCTTGTTTTTCTCATTTCCTCTCCAATATGCACCATTAACTGCGTGGATTTTATATGCATAGTTTTGAAGGTTTTTTGAACTTTCAACATGTGGTCCACGGCAAAGGTCAAAGAAATCATCTCCCGTATAATAAATAGATACTTCTTCGCCTTCTGGAAGTTCATTGATAATTTCTGTTTTATACTCATTATCTTTAAAAAGTTTTAGTGCTTCTTCTTTTGAAACAACTTTGCGAACAAAAGGTTCGCCTTTGTTGATTATTTCCTTCATTTTCTTTTCAATGGCTGGAAAATGGTCTGGTGTCAGATTTTCGTCCAAGTCAATGTCATAATAAAATCCGTCATCAATTGCTGGCCCAATGGTGAGTTTTGTTTTTGGATATAGGCTCATAATTGCCTTTGCCAAAATGTGAGCAAGAGAGTGTCTTGCTTTTTCAAGTTCTTGTTGTTTATCTTTTTCCATAATCTTCTCCTTTTTAAAATTCTAAAATTTTAAAGGTTTGTTTAAGGAAAATAAAATATAAAAAAATCCTTAAAACAAACTTTTAAGGACGATTAAATAACCGCGGTCCCACCTTAATTGCAACGGAATTTTCCGTGCCACTCTTATAAAGGCATCTTCAAACATAAAAGTGGTTTCCTTTCAAAATATGTCAAAGTTTTTCACCAACCAACTCTTCTCTGTGCACACTATTTTGAACCTACTTGTCTTTTACTAAATGCACTTTTATTATACTCCCAAACTTCTTTATTTGTCAAGAAAATTTTAAGAAAAAATAAAAAGATTATTTTAAAATATAAAATTTTATGACGAATTTTTCTCATATTACAAAATATCGCAAAAATTTACAAAATTTTTCAAATTTTTTAAATAAATCTATTGACAAATTAAAATTTTGTGATATAATGTCAAAATGCGCTTAAAAAAAGCATATATTATCAAATAAGAATTTTATATAAGGAGGTAAAATATGGAAAACAGAAAAATTATGAGAAATAAAGATTTAGATGGCACTGTTTATGCTTTAGGAATTCTTGCAACACAAAGACAAACTGGTCTTTTAAATTTTATTGTCAACCAAAATCCAGAAGTAATATCATACTTAAATAATATTGGCAACAAAAGTTTTGCAAGTTTTTTGAGCAATTTTGTAGAAGATAAAAACATCCAAAATTCAGCAAAAACAAATTCCTATAGTCGAGAAATGTAAATAAAGCATCTTGCTTTATTTTTTCTTATTATTTTAAAATTTAAATCTTAAAGTTTTCCATACTTCGCATATAATTCACATTTATTCTTTTCTCAAATATTTTAGATAAGAAGTTGACAGTTGAGTCATCTCTATCACAATATAAGTTAATTTTCTTTGGCGATAGTTCAATTAAGGTGGAAACAAGCCCCTCCTTAGACAAGCTTTCACAAAACATATCACTTTTATCTGGAAGTTTAATAGTATATCCATTTTCTTTTTCAAAAACTGAAATTTCATTTTCGCAAATTTCTAAGTTATCAATTAAAAATTTGAGTAAATCAAAAAATGCCTCATCTCCTATTAAATATTCACTGTTATCGTTTGCAAGCATAACAAGTTCATTCCATTTGTCGCGAAGGCCTGACAAGCGAAAATCATAAAAAGCATCAAGATAGAGCGTTTTATCAAGCTTTAGATTTTTACTTATAATATAAAAGTCCGTTTCCTTATCAAAGTTGATTAAAGCCTTTTTAAAAGCTGTTAAGCTTATTTTTTCATGCATAGGAAGGTGTAAATTTTTATTTAAATATTCTTCTTTATAAAAATTACAAATTACTTTTATAATGCATCTTTCTAAAACGCGTAAAAGTCTCGTTTTTTCGATAGAAGGACATGCGAGCATGATAAGAAAATTATCAAACTGCTCAAAACATGTTAAAACGGTTTCATAGCCTTTCGTTTCTGCTTTTAAAGTCTGATAGATAAATTTAGCAACATTTATGCGTCTAGTTGCGAGGCAAAACTCCCACATAAAAACTCCTTTCCAAACTATTTTATGCAAGGAGTTCAAAAATACTCATAAAAATTCTAGCGAATTTTAACATTTCTTTTTAATTATTTGACTTTAAATGAAAAATTAAGGTATTATAAATATATATTTAAGGCTGAAATTTAAAAGGAGTATTTATGAAAACAAAAACGAGAACTAAAAATTTATTTTTGTTATTATTGATTTTATTAGTTCCAATGCTTCTCCTTTTTGGCTGTGAAGAACTTTCAACGTTCAGAATTGACGTGTATGTCAACGAAAACAAAAATGGAACTGTTTATGGATATGGAACATATACTGAAGGTGAAACTGTCACTTTGACAGCAAATGGCCTCAATGGTAATAGATTTATTACATGGGTCTATCAGAACAAAACGATTATCTCAAATAATTCTACATACACCATAGCAACTTCCGAAGACGGATTAAATAGCACATTGACGTTTATCGCATCAGATGCTACGGCAGATAGATACACAGCGGTGTTTGAAGACGATTCACAACAATACTATACCCTCTCCTCTTACAAATTTACTACTGACATAAACAGCGCAGAACCACTTCCAGAAGAAACTACAGAAACCTTGATAAGTGGCGGTTCTTTAAATGTTATGATAGGTGAAACAATAACCTCTTTTAGAGAATTGGCTCTTATTGAAGGAGATTTTAGAGATAAAGTAACAACTTATGTAACACCATCTAATGAAGTTATGAATTTGTCTTATACGTCAAGTTATTACATCCGTTTCAGCCTTACACAAGGAAGCGGTCAGTCACAGATAAGGACTTTAACTGTCACCCTTGGTCAAGATAGTTCAACTGATGATGTAAATTTAATATTTAATCAAGATAATTCGTTTGATGTTCAATACACATTCCAAATAACAACTCAAGAAGGCGAAGAGGAAATAGTGCAAGATGTAACATTAATACTGAATTTTACTCCTCTCTCCTATCAAGAGACAACTATTGTTTAGATTTAATTTAAAGCTAGACTATTTTGTCTAGTTTTTTTGTGTCATTTTAGTTAAATTTTAATATTATGATAATGTGCCAAGGAGGCATAAAAAATGGAGATAATTACTTGTAATAATTGCTGCTGTAATCCAATTATAATCCGAGGTGCAACTGGTGCGACTGGTGCCACTGGTGCTACTGGTAACACTGGTGCTACCGGTGCGACTGGCCCAACTGGTGCTACTGGCGCTGCAGGAATTGCTGAAACCTTAGAAATAGGAACAACAAGCACATTAGAGCCTGGCGAATTTGCCACAGTAACTGATAGTGGCGTTGGTAATAATCATGTTTTCAATTTTGCTATACCACAAGGCTTTGTTGGAGAAAAAGGCGAAAAAGGTGAAAAGGGCGAACCTGGCGAAGACGGAGCATGTGGTGAAACTGGAGCAACTGGTCCTACTGGTCCTACCGGTGCAACAGGTGCAACTGGTGCAACAGGCGCAACTGGTGCACAAGGTATTCAAGGGTTAAAAGGTGAAACTGGTGCTACTGGTCCTACTGGCGCAACGGGTGCTAAAGGTGCAACTGGTGCCACTGGTGCAAGTGGTGCTACAGGTGCCACTGGTGCGACTGGACCTAAATGCTGTGGAACAATTCATTGTATTTCTTCACTAATAGCAAAAAGTGACTATTTTGATACTTTTAAACAAAACACAGTTTTACCTGTAACCTGTAAAGATATAACAGTAAATGAAGACAACATTGTAATCAATGAAGTAGGCACGTATCTTATTTCTGGTTCTTGCAATGTTGATGCTAGATGTGGAAAAGGTCTTGGCGGAGGAGCAAGTTTACAAATAAATGGTGAAACAACAAAAGAATTTAGTTTATTTGTATATTCTGGCAGAGCACAAACCATCTACGATGAAGCTCTTTTAAATTTAAATGCTGGTGATGTTTTAAAATTTGCCTTTTTAGGTAAAGATTTAGATTACAAGGCTGAAAATTTAAAATTACGCATCAAAAAATTGGATTTCACAGATTAAAAAATAATGATTTAAACTTAATCTAATGCGAAAAAAATGCATATTACACAAAATATAGTGTAGTATGCATTTATTTTATCTATATTTATTCAAGTTTGGATACATCTTTTTTTTCGTTACATTATTACAAATTTTTATCATTAGCCTTTTTTTTAAAAATAGGATTTGACAAGATATAATCTGTTATTGTTTTTGCAAAAATTGATGAACCATAAACATTCTTTTCGCGTTCATACCCTATCCACATCTCAGCAAATGAATTATCTCCTTTTTTCATTCTTTCCTTGCGTATTTCTTCAGATACACCTGCTTGCTTTTTCGATAAAGAAATATTTCCTCTTTCTTCATAATATTTACATTGTAAATCACATTCAAGTTTATCAATAAGATAAGCAAATTGAGCTTCTTTTGTTTTTCTTTCTTCAAACTCATTAAATAGATTAATAATTCTTTCTTTGTCATCTAAAGGCTCTAAAATTTTTAGAACTGCCTCGTATTCTTTTTTATGTTTCTCTTCTTTTGAAACTCCATCAATAAATGCAATATCACCTATAACAACTTCGCCTAATTCGTGAAAAGCAAGCATCAAAATGACTTTTTCAATATCAACACCCAAATTAAATTCGCTATTAACAGAAAAAGCCAGCATCTGCGTTCCATATACATGTTCCGCCACACTTTCAAGTCTATCACTTTCAACGTTCCAACGTTTCCAACCTGTTCTTATAAGATTTTTTAAGCGCTGTGTTAAAGCATAAAAATCACAAACATTTTTTAGCTTTTGTTCTATGTTTTTGTTAATTCCTTCCATATATTCAACTCCTGCATATTATTTTATCACAACTTAAAATTAAATTCAAGTAGTATGTATTCATTTTGTCTATATAACATATTTTTTCATTAAAATAACCTTTATATTTGTTAAAATTTATTGTAAACCCATATAAAATATGGTATAATAAATTATATAGGAGAAAAAAATGACTAAAGACGAAAAAAATGATTACTTAAAAAAGCTTGAACTTACGTTAAAATGTATTAATGAAATATATAAACAATATCAAGATAAAGAATATAGCTTGAGTATGGAAAGCCGTATGTCATTTGATATTTTTGATAAAATTATACATATATTTGAATACGATGGTTTGCCTACAATTCTAAAAGATCAGGAATATGAAAAAATCAAAACAATAGAATTATATAGAGGTGTAAAACGTTTTACCAGTATGGTTGATTTTTTAACCAACAAAAGTTATCACTCAGGAATGGGTTATATTAACGGGATTTTTGCATCTGTCTATTATTCAACTGCTACTAGTTATACAGAAGGTTTTCTAGAACACGAAGAAAACGAAGATAAAATATTAAAGTTTAAAATTTCATTAAATTCAGGTATAACCTATGAAAGATTGTTTGATATACGTGGTTTATTTGCTTATCCAGACTTTTATAAAGGTAAAACCATTACAAATAAGGCAGTGAAAGAAAAATTAGAAATTTTACAAGAATTCACAAATAATTTACCTAAAATTGAAAAAGAAAGGTTTATCAAATGTTTAAGTCAAGACGAATCAAAACTTGCCATTATACTTGGATATAATTATATACTAGACGATAGTAAAGAAAATGAAAACAACTTTATTATTTTAAATAGAAGTATAGTTAAAACTAGTGAAAGTGAATTAAATAGATTCGAATCTAGAGCTAAAGCTGATGAGTATTATAGTAAATAATTACTATATATAGTGTATTATGCAACTATATTAATTTGCATACTACCTATATATTGTAGTCTACTTTTTTGAGATAAAGCCCATTTGGTGGCATGGTTTTACCAAGCAGATTCCGGTTACCGCTTTCAAAAGCTTTTAAAATTTTTTCTTCTCCCACTTTATCTATTTCAAGAAGTGTGCCGACAATAATTCGCACCATATTGTATAGGAAGCCATTTCCTGTAACTATAAATGTCAAAATGTTACCCACTTTTTTAATGGAAATATCATAAATTTCTCTTTCAAAATTGGTCACATTCGTGTCCGCCGAGCAAAATGCTTTAAAGTTATGTTTTCCAATTAATAGCTTTGATGCCTTTTTCATTCTCTCTAAATTTATTTTGTATGGATAATGCGTTATAAGCTGATAGTTTATCGCGTTTTTTGTCTTGGATATATCTAATCTATATTCATATGTTTTTTTCTTTGCTGAAAAACGAGGATGAAAGTCTAATTTCGCTAAACTCACTTTTTTTACAGCCACGTCATTGCTTAAAAGTTTGTTTAAAGCAGTTTTAAAATTTTTTAGTGGTATTTTATTTTCGATTTCCACTGTTGCCACCTGATTTAAAGCATGAACTCCCTTATCAGTTCTACCGCTCCCCTCAACCGTAACATCTTCTTTTGTGAGAAAGGAGATTTTTTCTTCCAATTCTCCTTGCACAGTGCGTTTTCCTTTTTGTTTTTGCCAACCATAAAAATTTGCGCCGTTATATTCAACTATCATCAAAATTTTTCTTTTCATAGTTTGATTATACAACAAAATTTAAGATTTTTAAAGTGATTTATAAAAAAATAAAAACAAATATTATTTGTTTGTTTGACAAAATGTTTTTAAAGACTTAAAATTAAATTGATGAGATTAATATATTTCATATATTAAAAGTTTTAAAGGAGATTTTATGAAGAAAACAGTGGACGGAAATACCGCCGTTGGAATGGTGGCGTATAAACTTTCGGAAGTTATTCCAATATACCCTATCACTCCATCCTCTCCAATGGCGGAATATTGCGACGGCGAGCTGAGCAAAGGTAAAACCAATATTTTTGGAAAACAACCTATTTTGGTGGAAATGCAGTCAGAAGGCGGAGCTTCCGGCACGCTTCATGGAAGTTTGTCGACTGGCGCTCTCTCCACAACTTTCACTTCAAGCCAAGGGCTACTCTTGATGATACCAAATCTATATAAAATGGCTGGCGAACATTTGCCAGCAGTTTTGCATGTCGCCGCAAGAACTGTGGCAACACATGCACTGTCTATTTTCGGCGACCATAGCGATGTCATGGCGATTCGTCAAACTGGAGCTATTTTGTTATGCTCAAATTCAGTGCAAGAAGCACATGATTTTGCTCTTATCGCTCATCTAATTGCCATAAAGACCTCTCTTCCTGTTGTTCATTTTTTTGATGGCTTTAGAACTTCTCATGAAATTCAAAAAATTGAAGTAATCTCTGACGACCAAATAAAAGCCTTATTACCACAAAAAGAAATAGAAGAATTTAGAAAAAATGCTTTAAATTCCGTCTCTCCTTATCAAAAAGGCACAGCACAAAATCCAGATGTTTTCTTCCAGAATCGTGAGGCCAGTGCCCCTACTTACGAGAATATTTACAAAACTTTAAAAGACATTTTAAAAGATTTCAAAAAGGTGGTTGGTCGTTCATATTCTCCTTTTGAATACGTTGGAAATAAAAATGCTGAAAAAGTTATTGTTAGTATGGCATCTTCATGCGAAACTATAGAAGAAACATTGAAAGACACAAAATTTAAAGATGTCGGACTTATTAAAGTTCACCTATATCGTCCATTTATGTATGAAGAGTTTAAAAAAATATTGCCTCAAAATTGCAAAATTGTGACTACTCTTGATAGAACAAGAGAATTTGGTGCATATGACCCGCTTTATCTTGATGTTACCTCTGCTTTAAAGAATTCTAATATTGAGGTTTTAGGTGGTCGATATGGACTTGGTGGAAAAGATTTCACTCCAAATATGGTGGTGTCTATTATAGAAAATTTTGATGTTAAGAAAAACTTTTTCACGGTTGGAATTGATGATGATGTGTCTCATTCTTCATTAAAAGAAATTGAATATCATCCAAAAAACAAGAATTTTGAAATGAAATTTTTTGGACTTGGCTCTGACGGAACAGTTTCTGCAAGTAAAAGCACAATAAAGATTTTAGGCGAAGAACTAGATAAATATGTTCAAGGATATTTTGAATATGACAGCAAAAAATCTGGCAGTTTAACTAAATCTCATATCCGTGTTTCTGACACTCCAATTTTAAGTGCTTATCTAGTAAAAAATGCCGACATAATCACAATTAATAACTTTTCCTTCGTGCATCGCTATGACTGTCTTGAAGGTTTGAAAGAAAAAGGTGTCGTTTTAATAAATTCCATCTTTTCAGCAGAAGAAATTGATAAAGTCTTACCTAATCATTACAAAAAGACTTTACAAGATAAAAAAGCCAAATTGTTTGTTATAAACGCTCAAAAAATAAGTGAAAAAGTTGGTTTAAAAAATAAAATTAACATTATTATGCAAACTGCTCTCTTTAAGGCTTCAAAGATAATAGATTTTGAAACTGCATATTCTGAAATAGAAAAATACGTCAAAATTACCTATGGAAAGAAAGGTCAGAAAATTGTTAATCAAAATTTGAAAGCTATGGAAGAAGCAAAAGATAAAATTGAAGAAGTCGATATCTCCAAATTTACTTTTAATGATGAAAAGCCAAATGCCAAAAACTTTGGCGATCAGTTTTATCAGACGATAATGAAGAGTATAGAACGTTTAGAGGGTGATAAAATCCCTGTATCTGCATTTGATAAAAGTGGTAAGGTCCCACAAGGAACCGCCGATTTTGAAAAACGAGGCTTTGCGGCACACTTGCCTAAATATCTTCCAAAAAATTGTATTCAATGCGGTCAATGCATACTTTCTTGCCCACACAACGCAATTAAAGTTGTTCTGGTCAAAGCGGAAAGCATTAAAGAAGTGGAATTTAGTAAAGCTATGGGTATGAATGGCTATCTTTATCGCGTGCAAGTGTCTCCTGAGGACTGCACAGGTTGTGGTGTTTGTGCCAATGTCTGCCCTGCTCCAAACAAAGCGCTTGTTATGCATATGGCGAACGAAATAATGGAAGAAGAAAAGAAAAACTATTATTTCTGTCGCGGTCTCAAAACAGAGAAAAACACACCATTTTCCACAGATTTTCCTAAAGGTTTGCAGTTTAAAGATTGCTATTTTGGATTTTCTGGTGCATGCGGTGGCTGTGGAGAAACTCCTTATATCAAACTCGCCACCATGCTGTTTGGCGAGAAAATGTTAATTGCAAACGCAACAGGTTGTTCAAGTATTTACGGTGGCTCCTTCCCTTCTTGCCCATATTTTAAAGATGAAAACGGACGAGGACCTGCTTGGGCAAATAGTTTGTTTGAAGATAATGCGGAGTTTGGTCTTGGCATGAAACTAGGCACTGCTTTCACAAATCCTGATCAAAGTGTTTGGATTATCGGTGGCGACGGCTGGGCATATGATATAGGCTATGGCGGTCTTGACCATGTTTTAAATTCCAATGAAAATGTCAATATTTTGGTTCTAGACACCGAAGTCTATTCCAACACTGGCGGTCAAGCAAGTAAATCTACTCCTCGCGGTGCTATGGTTAAATTTGCCAGTGCTGGCAAAAAGACAAAGAAAAAAGATTTAGTCTCTCTTGCTATCGCCTCAAAAAATTGCTATGTTGCTGAAGTTAGCCTTGGTGCAAATATGGCTCAATGTATAAAAGCCTTTAAAGAGGCTGAAGCTTTCAACGGCCCAAGCATAATTGTTGCCTACTCGCCTTGTGTTAATCACGGATTTGATATGTCTGAAACTATGAATGAAATGAAAAAGGCTGTCGAATGTGGTTACTGGGCACTAGTTAGATATAACCCAAATGAAAATGTTGTTCATATAGATTCAACGTCAGATTTTTCAAAGTATGAAGAATATTTGGACGGCGAAACTCGTTTCTCTGCTATCAAAGAACTTAAAAAAGAAGAAGCGGAAGAAATTATAAATAAAAGTAGAGAGGATGCACAAAATAGACTTGAAACTTTGAAAGCGTTTAATAATGAAAATTGATAATTTTTGCTTATATATTCCAAATCTATTTGACAAAGTTGAATAAATGCGTTAAAATGAAAATATAGTTATATTAATAGAATAAATTTTGCTTTTATTACTTACAAAAATTGTAAATTTTATTTACTTAAAGAGGTAAAGTTATGGAAGATATATTTAAATCTTGGCTTGTAGAAATGCCGATAGCTCATCGTGGACTCCATGATAAAAACACACCAGAAAATTCACTTGCTGCATTTTCCAAAGCAATTGAAAAAGGTTTTGCTATTGAACTTGATGTTCAACTACTTGCAGATGAAACTGTGGTTGTTTTTCACGATAACTCTTTGTCTCGAATGACAGGGAACGATGGCTATATTAAGTTTTTAAATAAAAACGACCTAAAAGTTTTAAAGCTTAAAGGAACAAAAGAACATATTCCAACCTTTGAAGAGGTCTTAAAACTTGTTGATGGCAGAACTCCACTTTTGATAGAAATAAAGAACACTCAAAAAGTTGGAAAATTGGAGCAAAAAGTAATTGATTTGCTTAAAAACTACAATGGCGAATTCGCAGTGCAGTCCTTTAATCCATTTTCTTTGCAATACTTTAAGAATCATGCCCCAAACATTTTACGTGGTCAACTTTCTGGAAGTTTTAAAGGTGAAAAATTGGCTTGGTTTAAAAAAATATTGCTTAAAAGACTATCTTTTAATAAAAATGTAAGTCAACCAAATTTTATTTCATATGAATACACTGCTCTCCCAAATCGATATGTGAAGAAATATAAAGATATCCCTCTTCTTGCATGGACTTTAAGAAGCAAAGAGGAATATTTGAAAGTTGTAAAATATTGCGATAATATAATATTTGAAAATTTTGTTCCAGAGATATAATCTTTAATTAATTTTTATTCATTAATAAAATTATCAAAAAATAAAAAAGTGCTTGTATAGCACTTTTTATATTATACAAAATATTGTTAATTTTTATAACTAACACTAATTCCGTCGCCTATATCGTAAATAGTGGTTTGTAAATTAGAATCTATAGAAATTTCATTAATAAATTGTCTTAAGTTATTTACTATTGACCTATGTTTATGTGGGATTTTCCCTTCCATTTTAACCATTCCATGAAAATAAACATTGTCTGCAACTAAGACTCCTCCACTTTCAAGCAATTCTTTTAGAATTGGTAAATATCTAATATATTGTCCTTTTGGTCCATCAAGAAATATGAAATCATATTTCTTTTTTTCTTTAAGCTTAGTTTCTATGAAATCTTTGGCATCTTGGCAAAAGACTTTTGCTCGCTCGCCAAAGTTTTTCAAATTTTCACGTGCTAAATTTGCATTTTCCTCTTTAATTTCCACAGTATCTAGTGTGCAATTTGGCGAACTTGAAAGCAATATAGAAGCAGAATAGCCAATATATGTTCCAATTTCCAAAATTGTTTTAGGTTGAAGTTTTTTTGCTAAATCATAAAGAAAAGATATGCTCTCATCACGAAGAATGGGAACATACTCATCTTTATTAAAGCCTTTAAAATCTTCTTTCTTTTCCATAAATTTTAAATCTATTATTTTTATCAACAAATAAAGTTTAATTTTTTGCTTAAGCACTTCTAAGTATATGTTTTTGGTTCTGTTTATTATTTTGCCTAATTTTAAAACCAAATTTACTAGCCTAGAAAGTGTCACAGTCACCAAACCACGTTTGGATGTATGTTTTAGTTCTGTTTATTATTTTGCCTAATTTTAAAACCAAATTTGTTAGAATCTAGAAAGTGTCACTTAGTCGAGAAGGACAATGGCAAG
Source organism: uncultured Clostridia bacterium (assembly GCA_944349415.1). Lineage (GTDB taxonomy): Bacteria > Bacillota > Clostridia > Christensenellales > UBA1242 > Caccovivens. The sequence continues at coordinate 27,582 of CALVMX010000006.1, read as the reverse complement.
TATCATTGGACGACGTTTTGTTCTTTTGAAAATAAAGTTAGAAACATTGTGTCTTATTGTATTTTTGATAACAGAAGGCTCCGCTCCTCTTAAATCTTGCTCTTTCAAAGAGGCAATAATCATATTTTTTGCATCTTGAACGAAAGCCTCCGCTTCGTCTTGATAAACAACACCACGAGTGATAATGAATGGATCGCCTGAAACACTTCCAGATACGTTATTAATGTTCACAATAACCACGCAAATGCCGTCCTCAGCAAGTTGTTTTCTTTCTCGAAGAACATTACTATCCATATCTCCAATTCCGTAACCGTCAATAAGTCTTTGACCTGCTGTGACAACACCAGATTTACGCATACCATTTGGCGATAATTCTACTTGCATACCAAGTGTTGGAAGTATAATGTTTCTTTCATCCATTCCTAAATTCATAGCAAGTTGTTTGTGCATTCTCAAATGCCTATATTCACCGTGAATTGGCATAAAAAACTTAGGTTTGCAAAGAGAGTGGATGATTTTTATTTCTTCTTGACAAGCGTGACCTGATGCATGAACATCAGAAAGTTCATCATAAATGACATCTGCACCTTTTTGATAAAGCGAATTTATGACATTATAAACCCCCTTCTCGTTTCCAGGAATTGGCGAAGATGACATAACAATAAGGTCATTTTCTCCTATCTTTATGCCTTTAAAATCTCCCGCTGCCATTCTTGTCAAAGCACTCATTGGTTCACCTTGACTACCGGTTGTAACAATAAGAAGTTCATTATCTGCATATTTGTCAATTTTATCAATATCGATTAAATTTTTCTTATCGAAACTTATTTCACCTATTTTAAGTCCAACTTCAGAAATGTTTATCATACTTCTGCCAGTAAAAGCCACCTTTCTTCCGAATTTTTCAGCGAGATTTAAGATTTGCTGAAGTCTATGAATGTTTGAGGCAAAAGTGGCAACAAAAATTCTATTTTTTGTGTGCTTTTCAAATATTTCCTCAAGTGCACGTCCAACTGACTTTTCACTCATAGAGTATCCTTTTCGGCAAACGTTTGTGCTTTCGCAAAGAAGTAAATTTACTCCTTTTTTGCCAAGTTCTCCAAATCTTTGAAGGTCTGTCATAACTCCATCAATTGGTTCGAAATCAATTTTAAAGTCACCAGTGTGAATAACATTGCCAACTGGTGTAGAAATACAAAGAGCGAGCGAGCCTGCGATAGAATGTGAAACTTTAATAAATTCAACAGCAAATGGTCCAATTTTTAATATGTTTTTAGGTTTAACAGTTATTGCTTTATATTGCACTTTTGGATATTCTTTCATTTTGTTTTCCACAAGTGCTAAAGTTAGTCGACTGCCATAAATCGGTGCTTTAATTTGGTCTAAAACGAAAGGCAACCCTCCTATATGGTCCTCGTGACCGTGTGTTAGAATGATAGCTTTGACTTTATCTTTGTTTGCCACAAGATAAGAAATGTCTGGAACAACAATATCAATTCCTGGCAAGTCATCATCAGGAAAAGTTAGTCCTGCATCGACAACAATAATCTCGTTGCCATACTCAAAGGCGGTCATATTTTTTCCGATTTCACCTACACCGCCTAAGAAGGTGATTTTTAATTTATTATTGTTCATAAAAACTCCTTTTAAAAATATAGTTAACACATTAGAAAAATCTAATTATGTAAAAATAACTTTTATTCATATATTAAAGCGAAAATAAAAAACTTCGCATAATTTTCAAATTAATTGTCTTATTTAATTTTGTAAATCTAAACTTAACAAAAAATTAATCAAATATAATTTTAAATTTCTTATTAAATTAAAAACGAAATGAATTATAAGATATATTTTGCTCTATTAATATTATCCACTTCTTCCAATTTCTTTGGTGTTAAAATAGTGGATTTATTAATATAATAGCGCATACCTTGACTAGTAAAGAAAGTAACCATGTCAAACATGCAAAGAAGAACTGCCACAAAAGGAACAGTTATAACAAGACTATAAACTCCTGCGATGAATGTAACAAAGAAGAACAGTAAGAAAATAACGAGTGCGACTGGAAGAGTTCTCCAGAAACGACGAAAAACAACTTTGACTCCACGAATATAAGCAGATGCCACTGAACAGCCAAAAACGATGCTAGCTGGTGCCCAGCAAGCAGTTGTCACCTTGTTTAGAGTGAAAAGAACCGCAAGAAGAACTATTTCACATAGTGCTAAGAAATAGGTTTGAAAATATGTGTTTTCTACCATACCAACAAGAAAAATGAGATAAGTTGTAAGTGCATAAAACAGCAAACTATACAATGTTTTACAAAGCGAATATAACACCGATTTGTTCAGAGTTTTAAAGAAAGCACTAAAAAATCCAACCTTTGTTTTGCTTGCCATATAGCCGTAAAGCATTTCACAAATAGCATATTTGCCTATATTCAAAAGAAATGGCATAAAAAGGAAAACGACAATAAGTCCATAAACAAGAAGACCAACATTTATTGCTGCACATTCAAGAAAAATTATATAAATCAAAACAAATATACTGTTTAAGTATCCACCGAATGAATTATGAAAAATTGTTAAATATGAAGAAACCTCTGTTGTTTCTTGTATATTTTCTCTGATGACATTTGAAAACTCAAAAAAGACAGGAAGAAGTAAACATATAGTTACACCCCACACAAAAAGATAGTAAAGAAAAAGTTTCCATACCTTGTCCCAATTTGAACCAAAAAGTTTTATAGAGTTTAAAAATGTCATCTAAAATCCTTTAAAGTTGAAATAAGTTTAAATTCCAAAATGTGAAGTTAAATTAAATTTTAACTTCTATTAACTAAATTATAACAAATCTCCAATAAAAAAGCAAATGATATTCAAAATTAAATTTGAATATCAATGATTTTATAACTTGTTGTGCCTCCTGGCGTTTTAACTTCCACCGTTTCGCCTTTCTTGTGTCCTATAAGAGCTTTTCCAACTGGTGAAACATTGCTGATAATTCCATTTTTAGGATCGCTTTCTGATGAACCTGAAATTTTGTATTCCACTTCTTCATCAAAATCTTCATCATATAGTTTTACTTTTGTTCCAACACTTACAACATCAAGATTAATATTTTTTGTGTCGATAACTTCAGCATTTAACAATATATTTTCCATTTCGCTGATTTCTGCTTCAATTTGTGCTTGTTCGTCTTTTGCAGCATCATATTCTGAATTTTCTGATAAGTCTCCAAACTCACGAGCGATACCTATTCTTTTAACAACGTTTGGACGTCTTACAGTTTTATAAAAATTTAATTTCTCTTCAAGTTGAATTTTTCCTTCTGGTGTGAGATAATGTTTTTCCATTTTGTCCTCCTTAAAAAACAAAACTCTAAACTTATTTTGTAAAGAGCGAGTTTATTATACTCAAAAATAAAAAAAATGTCAAGTAAAATTGCAACTTTTCATTATCATATTTAAATTATGCGAAATTATTATAAAAAGTTCAATTTTTTTAGAAAAGTATAAAAGTTTAATATTAATGCAAAATATGTATGAGGTATTTATATGATTACTTTTATCGCATTTTTACTTACCATTATTGGCTCTATTAATTGGCTTTTGATAGGGCTTCTTCAATATGATTTTATCGCAGGCTTCTTTGGTTTTCAAGCAAGTATCTTCTCTCGCCTTTGCTATATTTTAATAGGTGCTGGATGCCTTTATCTTATAGTAAGGATTATTGTTAATAAAGGCTATATGAAAGTTTGGGAAAGAAAAAAGAAAAAGAAAAATGAGGAAGAAAAAGAATTACAGCCGGCTTATTCTAATGTTGAAGCTGGAAAAGAGGTGGCAAAGGATGAAAAAGAAAATAATGATAGTGAAGAAAATAAGGAAGATGGTCTTTTTGATGAGCATTTAAAGGAAAAGTAAATTTAAAAAGCTGTGTGCGAGCTTGGTCGGGGAGGAAGAAAATTTTCGCATTGCGAAAATTTTTGGAAAACCTTTCGGTTTTCCTGCATGCTTAAAGCATGCCTTCCTCCCCGCCCACCACAAAAATTTATTTCCAACATAAAATTATTTGACTTTTTTTCAAAAAAATACTATTCTAATTATTAGGAGAAAAATATGGTCACATTAGTTATATTAGATGGATTTGGAGAAAAAAAACAAACCTTTGGAAATGCCATAAAAAGTCAAGGAACGCCCTATCTTGATAAATTAAAAAAACAGTATCCGCACACCCTTCTAAAAGCAAGCGGAACAGCGGTTGGACTTCCAGAAGGTCAAATGGGCAACAGCGAGGTCGGACATTTAACTATTGGTGCGGGTCGCTTAATTCTTCAAGATTTAATGAGAATAAATAACGATATAAAAACAGGAAAATTCTTCGAAAACCCTGCCCTTATCAAAGCAATTTCTCATGCTGAGAAAAACAACTCTTCTTTGCACTTATTAGGACTTTTTTCAAATGGCGGAGTTCACTCAGAACTTAGTCACCTCTACGCCATTACTTCTATGTGTGAAAACTTCAACATAAAAAACATATATATTCACGCCATTTTAGACGGTCGTGACACTGGAATTAAAGACGGCATAAAGTTTATTCAAGAGGCAGAAGAAAAGTTTAAAGGAACTTCTGTCAAATTTGCCACTTGCATAGGCAGAGTTTATGCAATGGACAGAGAAAAAAGATATGATAGATTAGAAAGAGCCTATCGCCTTTTTGTCAACGGTGAAGGAAAGAAATTTGATGATATTGAAACTGCTGTAAAGACTATGTATGACGAAGGCTTTTCTGACGAATTTATGGAACCATGCATAATTGACGAAAACGGCACAATAAAAGATAATGACAGCGTCATTTTCTTTAATTATCGCACAGATAGGGCTATTGAACTTACGACAGCAATAACAAAAGAAGATTTTAAAGAGTTTAAAACAACAAAATTTAAAAATCTCCTTTTCACCACAATGACAGAATATTCTGCCGATTTAAAAGACTTGAATATACTCTATCCTCCAACAATAATCACAGATAACCTTGCAAGCGTAATTTCAGCAAATGGGCTTAAACAATTTCACACTTCAGAAACCACAAAATATGCTCATGTAACCTTTTTCATTAATGGCGGAATTGAAAAACCATATGAAGGCGAGGATAGAAAACTTATCGACAGTATCAATGTTAAAGACTTCTCAAAATTTCCAAAAATGCGTGCTTTGGAAATAACCGAAACAGTGGTGGAAGCTATTGAAAGTATGAAATATGACTATATTTTAGTAAACTTCTCAAATCCAGATATGATCGGACATACCGGCAACTTTGAAAGCACAAAAGAGGCTATAAAATGCGTGGATAAATGTGCTTACACTGTCGCCCTTGCAACTTTAATGGTTGGTGGCGAATGCATAATCACAGCAGACCACGGAAATGCAGAAGAGATGATAGACAAAAATGGTAACAAAATAACCACTCACACCACAAATCCTGTTCCTTTCATTTTGGTCAGTGAAAAGAACAAAAAAGCAAAATTAAAGAAAGGAAAATCTCTCACTGCAATAGCTCCAACCGTTTTAAAACTTTTAAACCTTACCCCTCCAGAAACTTACGAAGAACCTCTATTTTAAGTGGCTCCCCCACTTTTTTCAAAAATTTTAACATTATGATTTAACAAAATCTGAGCCTTCTAAATAATTTAGGCTATTGACAAGTAGACTTAATTATGCTATAATACCGCTAGGAGAAAAGAAATGGAAAAAATAACAACAATTATGGATAGAAATCATAATCCAGTATACGCATATGCTCATCAAAACAATACTTTAAATAGATTTTATCTTGAGTCTTACAAAAAACAAATTGGCACTGTCATAATACCATCACTATGTTCTAAATTGCCTGATGCCGAATATATCCTCGGAGTTTTAAAAAACGGTCAAAATCTAGATCACAATTCCCAAATCAATTTAGAAAATTATTTAAGCGGATATATTAAAGTAACAAATGAATGTTTAAAAGATATGGAAGAAGCTGGAGTTGAAAATATTTATTATAACGGTAATAGTTCCATAGCTTTAAATGGTTATGAAAAATTGTTTAAAAATAGCAAGGTAAATTTGATACTTAATGATGATTTGACATTGTATAAATTCAATGTGAATTTTGGGCTTACTCGCGAGGGAAATTGGCATCAACATTGCGGACTTTTAATTGCTGACAAAGAATTAATGGAACATATAGACGAAATTCAAAGTTTCACAGGCTATAGCCTTCAACAGTATGACGGTAAATATATAAATATAACACATCTTAGTGATTTTAAAAAGCAAGAAGATTCAACAAAACAAAAATAAGTAAAGTCATTATATAAATTAGCAAAATAAAAGATAGCGAACACCGTTTTCACTATCTTTTTTTCTTAAATAGATTTGTTTTTTAAATTTTAGTTTTAACTTCTTTTGTTTTCAACCTTTTTTTGTTCGGATTATAATAAAGTGCTCGCAAACTATTCAAAATAGCAAGAAGTGTCACTCCTACGTCAGCAAAAACTGCTATCATCATTCCTGTTATATCCACAAGGCTCAAAACAAGAATGGCGAGTTTTACAACAGCGGATAAAATAATATTACTCCACACAATTTTGCGTGTAAATCTAGAAATTTTTATGGCAAGTGGTATCTTTTTGATATTGTCGTCACCGAGCACGACATCAGAGGCCTCTATGCTTGCCGGACTTCCATTTATTCCCATGCTGATACCAACATCTGCTAAAGTGAGCGATGGTGCATCGTTAATACCATCTCCAACATAAGCAATTTTGTTTTCTTTATTTTGTTTATACTGCTCAAGCATATTGTATTTGTCTTCTGGCAAAAGTTGCGCCCTAAAATCATCCATTCCAAGTTCTTTACTTACCAGTGCAACTTTATCTTGGCTGTCGCCTGAAAGCAAAACCGTTTTGATACCCATATTTTTAAGTTCTGTGCAAGCCTCTTTTGAACTATCTTTAATGGTATCACTAAGATATATTTTACCGATTAATTTGTCATTTTCAAAAACTTCGACAGAAACATTTTCTTCTTTTGTTTTTCTTCCAACAAAAAATTCCGACTTGTTATATTTAAAATTGACTCCTTTACCAGCAATTTCTTTCACATTTTTTATCTGTTCTAACTCTCTTTTGTTTGTTTTAACTATTGATTTAGCCAACGGATGAAGAGAATATTGCTCGCCTAAACTTGCAAGATAGATTATATCTTCTTCAGTATATTTTTCGCTTAAACTTTCCACTTTTTCCACTTGAAATTCGCCAGTAGTTAGTGTTCCTGTTTTATCGAAAGCAACGAGATTAATTTTCCCCAATGCATCCAAATAATTGGAACCTTTAATCAAAATACCATTTTTTGAAGCATTACCAAGCCCAGAAAAGTATGATAGGGGCACAGAAATAGCAAACGCACAAGGACAAGACACAACCAAGAGTTTTAAAGCTCGATATATTGAGGAAGAAAACTCTTTTGTTATTGCCCAACCTATGCCCAAGGTTAAAAAAGCCAAAACTATAATGCCTAAAGTATACCAACGCGTTATTTTTGAAATAAAGGTTTCCGTTTTAGATTTTTTGTCTTGAGCATTTTCAATTAAATTCATAATTTTGCTAACAGTGCTGTTTTTGTATTCCTCAGTTGTTTTAACTTTCAAAACTCCATCCAAAACAATAGCTCCCGACAGGATGTTATCATTGATTTGCACGGAAACAGGAACACTTTCGCCAGTCAAGCTCTGCATATCTAAAGTGGCATTTCCTTCCAGTATCACACCGTCTATAGGCACTCTTTCACCTGGTTTAACGATTATTATTTCTCCAACATCAACCTCACTAGGCGTAACACGAATCTCCTTTTCCTCTCGCACAACAACGGCATACTCTGGTTGCAAATTTGTCAGTTTTTCTATGGACTTTCTTGACTTATCTACTGCCAGTTTTTCTAAAATTTTTCCTATTGTATAGAGAAAAATAACCATCAAGCCTTCCATGTATTCGCCAAGTGCTGTCGCTCCTATGACAGAAATTGTGATCAATAAATTTTCATTTATGATACCTTTAAAAATAAGTAAAACTGCCTTAAGATAAGTTTTATATCCTAAAAGCAAAGCACTTGCAACAAACATTAGCCAAAATGCCCATAAAGGTAACCTATTTTCAAACACAAGCACTAAAACGCCTAAAATTGTGCCAAAAAACAAGGTCAATAAATCAATTAGAAGCGATAGCTTGTTGTTTTTTTGTGTTTTTGTAATAATTTTTGCATTTGGTTCCACTCTTTTAGTCAAGGCAATAATTTCATTTTCTGCCTTTTCGATTTCGTCACTTTCAAAAGATAGTTTCCCTTTTACAAAATTTATTTCGGCATTTTTGACATCTTCAAGTTTATTTAACTCAATTTCCAGAGTCTTTGCACAATTTGGACAGTCTAGCCCCTCAATTTTAACAACCTTTTTCACTGATTGCCTCCAAAATGTGCTCTTTACTTATCTCAAAAACTTCTACAACATGCTTATCCGCTAAACTGTAAAAAACTTCTTTTCCCTTTTTTCGAGATTTTATAAGGTTCATATCTTTAAGATATTTGAGCTGATGTGAAGTTGCTGATTTTGTCATGTTTATAAGCACCGATATGTCACAAACACAAAGCTCCCCTTCATACAAAACATCTATGATCTTCATTCTTGTGCTGTCTGAAAGTGCCTTATAAAAATCTGACATTAAAAGTAAAGTTTCTTCATTGAGTATTCTTTTTCTAACCGAATTTACAACATCTTCGTGTATTATATCACAGTCACATTTTTGAATTGTGCCACATGAACATATCTTGTTTGTATTGCATTTACATTCCATAAAGTCTCCATTAATTGAATAATTGTTCAACTATATTATAATTGAATACATATTCAACTGTCAAATGATTTTATGAATATTTTTAAAATTTTGTTAAAATTTTTTTATTGTTACAGAAAACCACGGGACTATCCCGTGGTTTTCTGTAACAAAAAAATACACTTGAAACCAAGTGTATTTTTTGAAACACAAAATTTTTTAAACTACTATTAAATTATTGTAATTCAACAACAGCGCCTGCTTCTTTGAATTTAGCTTCGATTTCTTTAGCTTCAGCAGCAGCAACGTTTTCTTTAACCATTTTTGGTGCGCCATCAACAACAGCTTTAGCTTCACTAAGTCCAAGACCAGTTACTTCTCTAACAACTTTGATAACAGCAATTTTGTTTGCACCAACTTCTTTCAAGAATACGTTGAATTCGCTCTTTTCTTCAGCAGCAGCTGGAGCAGCGCCAGCAGCTGGAGCAGCAGCAACTGCAACAGGAGCAGCAGCAGAAACTCCGAATTCTTCTTCTAAAGCTTTAACAAGTTCAGAAACTTCAACAATAGTTAATTTTTTGATTTCTTCAACAAGATTTTTAATATCAGCCATTTTAATAATCTCCTTTTAATTAAAAAATAAATTTTCTTTTATGCGATAAGTTTAATTATTTGGTTGCAATCGCATTTAATGCAACCGCAAGCCCACGAGTTGGAGCTTGAAGAACTCTGCACAAACTTGTGATAGGATTGTTCAAAGTTCCAAGAAGTTTTGCAATAAGTTCTTCCTTTGATGGAAGTTTTGCAAGTGCTTCGATGTCTTTTGCTGGAACGCAAACACCATTTAAAATTCCAAATTTGATAGCCATTTTCTTAGTTTTGTTGATAGTGTCGCAAAGGATTTTTGCAGGTGCGACTTCATCATCATAACCAATAGCAACAGCAGTGGTGCCTTCAAAGTAATTTGCAGAACACTCAATACCAAGGTCAGAAAGTGCTTTAAACATCAAGCGGTTTTTATAAACTTTATATTCACAACCATTTTCTCTAAATTGACGGCGCATTTTAGTGTCTTCGTCAACATTGATGCCACGGTAGTCAACAAAAGCAATAGTTTTTGCCTTAGAAAATTTTTCTTTAATTTCTTCAACAAGTTGTTTTTTTGCCTCAAAATTAGCACTCATTTTCTATACCTCCTTTTAATAAATTTTGTGTTTCATATAAAAAATCTCTGTAACCACGGAAAAGGCACAGAGATAAATAATTCAACCTATGTTCTTTTCCTCGGCAAGCACGAAAATCGTTTACGCTAAAAAGCACTTGCGGTCTATGGAAGATTTTTTACTTGAACATTTTAGCATATTAAAATAGCTTTTGTCAACAATTTTTCATAAACTTTTCAAAAAATAATCAAATTTTTAAATACCGATTTAATTACTAGCATTATATTGCTTATAAATACCTATGTTAATACTCAATATATTGTAGTATTATGCTAGAAAAATTATAGAATAATACACCATATATTCAATAAGGCATTTTATAAGAATCTTATAGAGTTTTTATACACAACCTTTCATTTTTATATCAAAAAAGTTGCTATTTAAAGCAACCTTTTTTCTATTATTCTTCAGAATTTGGGTTAAAGTGGTCAAATATTGGATATGTTTCTCCCACGGTTGTCATACTGATAACATATTCTTTACCATCATCATAAGCATTTCCAGTGTTTGAATTGATATATTGAACAACAAAGTAGAATGTTACAGTATCATCTCCAGCTTCATCTGAGAGCATCAAATATGCTACTTGAAAATCAAAAGACAAAACTGTGTTTGGATACCAGCTTGAAGTGTAAACGCTTCCATCTTTATTTCTTAAAGTTTGTGGCTCAGCAAATTCCAAGCGAATATAATCATTGCTACTATCATTTTGCAAGGTAGAATTAAAAGAAGAAAGTGTTTGACGATTAGTTTCACTTATGTTGTAACCTATTAAACTTCCATTAAAAAGTCCGGAAAAATATGTTTGGTTAAACACGTCATCAACTAACTCACGCAAAGTATTATATTCTTCTGTGTTAACATCAGAAGAAAGTGTTCCCGAGTATGGCTCACCATCGATATAGACTTCTGCAACATAATCGAGATTCATAAAATCAGGTTTAAGGTTCAAAGGTATTGAGGCAAGACAAATAATCACAACGGCAAGAGCAAATACCACTGAAAGAATGGAAATCATTGAGATTTTCTTTGCCTTTTGACTTTTCAAAAGTTTTTCAGTTTGAATTTTAGTGTATAATTCGTCATCAGACAAAGGCTTTTCTTCCTCAGCCTTTGCCTCTTTTTTTGAAGCATTAATTTGTTCTTCTATTGTTTCGTCGGAACCTTTATCAATTTTTTCTTCAGCTTGTAATTCATCTTTTACTTCAATTTTTTCTTCTTTTTCTTCCATTTAACTAGTCCTCTTTTTTGTCTGTTTTTTTCTTATTTTCTTTTTCTTCTTTAACATCTTCTTCTTTTTCATTAACAGGCTTTTCAGAAGCAGTTTCATCTACAACAACTTCTTCTTCCTTAGAATTTGTTACCTTGCCTTCATCTACAACTTCAACTTTTTCTTCTGGCTTTGAAGGTTCTAATTCTTTATCAAGTTCTTTTTTAAAGTTTTCATATTCTTTCTTTACAGCATTTAATTCTTCTTCTGCAAGCACTCCCATTTTAACAAGTTTTTCGCCTTCTTTAATCTTGTTTTCATAAGCCCTTAACTTGTCAAGTCTTGCTTTTTCTGCTCTAATTTTTGCTTCTTTTTCTTTTTGAGCTTTTTCTTTTGCTTCCATGAGTTTAACTATTTCCTCAGTCTTTTTGCCAGCCATAACCATGTCAACTTCTTCTTTGTAAATAGTTTCCCTTTCCATAAGAAGCTTTGCCATTTCATGCAAAATATTGATTTTGTCAGTTAAAATTTCTTTAGCACGCTTATAATTTGTGTTCAAAATTGACATTATCTCATCGTCAGCAATGCCAGCCAATTTTTCTGAGAAATCGTTTCTTGTTTGATAATCTCTGCCTATAAACACTTGACTGTTTGAAGAAAGTGCAAGGAAACCAATTTTCTTACTCATACCCCATTCGTAAACCATAGCATGAGCAAGTTTTGTGGCATGTTGAATATCAGATGAAGCACCACTAGTGATATCTTTAAAGATAATCTCTTCAGCAATTCTTCCGCCCATGCTCATGGCAATAGTGTCATTCGCCTTACCAATACTCATCATAAGGTCGTCGGTTTCAGGACGGCTCATAGTGTAGCCACCTGCACTTCCACGCGGTATAATTGAAACTTCTTGAACATCATCGCAATGTTTCAAAGATTTAGCAAGAATAGTGTGGCCGGCTTCATGGTAAGCAGTAAGTTTTCTTTCTTTTTCGGTTATGACATGGCTCTTCTTTTGAGGTCCCATTATAACCTTATTGATACCTTCTGTAATATCTTCCATAATTATTTTTGGTCTGCCAGCACGAGCAGCAAGAATAGCACTTTCGTTGAGCATATTTTCAATATCAGCACCAGTAAAGCCACTTGTGATACGTGCCAAAACTGAGAAGTCTACACTTTCATCAATAGGTTTATTTCTAGCATGAATACGAAGGATTCCTTCTCTGCCTTTTACATCTGGTATATGAACATAAATTTGTCTATCAAAACGACCTGGACGCATAAGAGCTGGGTCAAGAACATCACTTCTGTTTGTGGCAGCAAGCACAATTATTCCTTCATTTGGTTCAAAACCATCCATTTCAACAAGAAGTTGGTTAAGAGTTTGTTCTCTCTCATCGTTGCCACCGCCAAGTCCGGCACCTCTTTGACGTCCAACGGCATCAATTTCATCAATAAAGACTATGCAAGGCTTATTCTTCTTCGCTTGGTCAAACAAATCTCTTACACGAGAAGCACCGACACCGACAAACATTTCCACGAAGTCAGAACCACTTATAGAGATAAATGGCACCTTGCTTTCACCAGCAACAGCTCTTGCAAGAAGAGTTTTACCTGTTCCCGGTTGCCCAACTAGAAGCACACCTTTTGGAATTCTAGCTCCAAGGTCGGTGAATTTTTTAGGATTTTTCAAAAATTCCACAATTTCTTGAAGTTCTGCTTTTTCCTCTTCCATTCCGGCAATATCGTCAAACTTCACCTTACTCATTGAATAAGATTTTACTTTCGTTTTACCGAAACTCAAAGCTCCTTTATTTGAGCCTGCTATCATTTTGTAAATCATCCAAATGACAAAAATTGCGAAGCAGATGTAAAGAATAGGAATTAAAATGTCCCAGAAATTTACACCAGCAGGCGCATAACCTACACCTACATTTTCTCTTATCGCATCATTTGAAGTGAAAAGATCGTCAAATTTTTCTTTTATACTTGAATCATAGTTAAAATAATAATCAGAATAGGTTGGCACTTGATTTTCTGCATATTGACTTCCAACAACTAAAATATATCCTGTTCCATTTTGGAAATAGATATAACTTGCTTTCGGCTGGTCAGTTACAGCTGGATCGACAGCATTTTCAACATATTCGTAAGCTTGCGTCCACTCTATATGTTGACCATTGTTACCAAAATCTATAAAGAGCAAGCAAAGAAGCAAGACCACAACCAAAAAAACAATAAGATAGGAAAGCCTAAAACCACCTTGTTTTTTCTCGTTCATAAAATCTCCTTTTTAAAAGTAAATTGCCTAATTAAAATAATTTTATTAAGATAATATATTCTTACCAATTTAAATCATATTCAAAAAGGCAACATAAATTTTATTTTCTTTTGTTACAACTTTAATATAACAAATACTATTGTATTTTAACACAAAAGAAAAATAAAAACAACAAAACTAGACTATAATTTCAAAAAAATATGTCAAATTTTGAAAATCAATAGGAATAAATTTGAGGCGAAACTTTAAATACAACATAATTTAAGAAATCGTCTTTATCTTCTAACCTTTCCATAAATCTATTCATTTCAATAGGATGCGAATTATAAAGCAATGAATATAGATCTATTAAATCAGCTTTATTTTCACGTAGAATATCTATTCCTTCTTTCATATATTCTTTTAGTTTTAATTGCAAAGCCTTTATCGCCTCGTTTGAAATATTCTTAATCTCGACATTTTCTTCTATCAAACGATCCTCCTGTTGAACTTCACTTAATTTTACAAATACTTTAGAATTTATATAAACTATTGGTATTCCATTGTCAAATTTTACAACATAATTATTTTTATTATCAAATATTTCAAATGTCAGACGAGCATTAGTAAATATATCATCCGAAAAATTTTCTATTATTATGGCTCCAGTTGAATAATTTCCTTTTAAAAGATTAATATTCTTCATTTGCTCTTTATTAAATTTAACTATCGACTTACCATTTTTACATAAAAGAGCTTCTCCGTCATTTAAAATTTTATTTTTTTGATTTTCTCCTTTCTGACTTCCTCCTGACGAAGAATCTTGAGTTGAGGTTTCTATGGCAATTCCTTCGCCGTTTTCATCTGCCAAAGATATAAAAGAAATCAATTCTGTGTTCGTTGGACTGTAAAGACCTTTATAAAAAGTTTCAAATGTGCTTTCAATAGAATAGATATAATTTTCATTAAACTCCACTAAATTATCCGCTTTAATAGAACTTGAAGTGTTAAATGTTTTTACAGTATTTAAAAAATCAAAGGCTTTTGCGTCTGTTGAAATTATGGTGGTTGATAGTGCTAAATTTGCATTACGTGTTAAATAGTCTAGTTCAGACAAAACATCTTCCGCGAAAAGCTCTTCATTTAAGACTACCATTTTTACATGCGATAAACCGATCAGTCTCCCAAGATGCAAACCAGCAAATTCAATGGCTTCAGCGAGGGTTTTACCTGAAGCTTTAACAACTTCATATTGTTCGGCAAAATTTTGAGTTACAATAGGCACAAAAGTAAGGAGTGATAAATCGACACCTTCTTCTCCCTTGTCTAATCCAATAGCAGTAATGACCGCATATTCGTCAATTTCAGCATCTTTGCCAAGAGCTGGCCCTCCGTAAAAAATTACGATTAAAATAAAAATTATAAGCATTGGCGTTTTAAATATGTATTTCAAATATTTTTTTACTTTTTCCATCTTTCGCCTCGCTTATTTAAACATAAAAATATCGTGACGCAAAGAGGAACAATAACAAAGGAAATAATAGAAATATACGGCAAAATATTTTCTCCGTAGAGTATAGTCCGCTCTAAATTTCGAATTAGAAGTTCGACTATTAAAACGAAAATAATATTAAAAGCTATAAGTGAATATTGTTTATGTAGTTTTGGCAAAAGAACATAAAAACTTTCTGTAAAACACTTCAAATATAGTGCCATTTGAAAATAGGATATAAATATAATTAAAATGACGGCAATTACATCTATTCTTCCAAGCCCACCATAGTCTTTAATATTGCCCAAAACTTCAAAAAGTGCATATTGGTGCATAAAAGAAGTGTATGTATAAGAAAAATAAAAAGCAATGGCAACCAAAACTATCATAAGCATACTAAGCAAGGAAAAAAAGAAGAGTTTTTTCCCATCGCCTCTTTTAAATTCGATTTTGTCCATAAAAATAAATAGAAAAATAACATCGCCAAAGGCAGATATATGTTTTAAACTTGATAGCAAAACCTCGCCGATATTTGCTTGAAAAAATAGTGGGGTTGATTTTATTCCAACAAAAGAAATAATCACACAGAATAGCGCTAAAATAAAAATAAGTGGAAAGAAAAGTTGACAGGTTCTTCCAAATATACGTAAACCCATAAAAGCCAAATAATTCATTATAGGCAAAAAACAAACTAAGAATAGAACTGTGTTATTTTCTTTATAAATCAAATCTTTAAAAAAGATGTAGGTTACATTATAGATTAAAACAAGTTTGCAAATAAAGAACAATATAAACAAAAAATAGATAATTTTCATGGTTACGATACCAAATTTTTGTTTGATTAAATCTGAAAATGAGGTGTTTGGATATTTGTTTTTTAAGGCGATAAATAAAAATAAAAGTCCAATTTCAAGCAAAAACAAAATAAGATAGCAAATTATACCTTCCACCTTGACATCTTTATAAAAAAGTGAAGGTAATAAAAGCACTTTGTTTGCAAAAATAATTATAAATACCATAATACTAGCTTGCCAAATGTTAACACTTTCATCTCTTGCCATCATTCACCTACCCTAGTATGATTATTAGTTTTAAAGGAATATGGTCGCTCTCGCATGGAAGTCCATGGAACACGAAATAATCCGTCTTTGTTATCCGTCAAAATGAAAGGAGAAAATGGTGCTAGGTAAGGCGAGCCAAAATTTTCAATGGAATTCAAATAGGAAATTACATAAATTAATCCACCAATAAGCCCTAAAAGACCTAAAGATGCACCTATAAGCAAAAAAACAAACTGTAAAACTGTGATTTGTGCCGCTTGTTCTGGAATGGTATACAAAGCGATTTTTGCAATGGCGACAACAATAACAGCAGGCGGTGAAATAAGCCCTGCTTTAACTCCAGTATCTCCTAAAATTAACGCTCCAACAATGGAAGTTGCAAGTCCTAGGTAGCTTGGAAGCCTAAGGCTTACTTCATACAAAATTTGGAACAAAAGAGAGATAAAAAGTATTTCTATAAATGGCGTAAACGGGATTTGCTGTGTGCTATCTGCAATAGTAATTAGATATTTTAACGGCATAATATTGTAATGAAAAAGTTGAAGTGCAATATATATGCCAGGACCAAGCACAGCAAAAAGTCCACCTATTATTCTTATAAAACGAAGTAAGGAAGAGTATAAGTAATTTGTATAATAATCGTTTGTGTTCTGAAGCTCTTCCAAAAGAACAAATGGAAGTGTCAACACAATTGGAGTGTTATCAACAATTATTGCCACCCGTCCTTCCAAAAGTTTGGCACAGACAATATCAGGTTTTTCGGTGTTTCCAACTTGTTTAAAGAGTGAATTCGGGCGATTAGATAGATATGGAACAAGATAGTAACTGTCGACAACTCCGTCAACATCAATTTTTTTCAATTTTCTTTCCACTTCTTTCACTATTTTCATATCGACAATACCGTCAAGATAAGCAATGACAATTTGAGTTTTTGTATGTCTGCCAATTGTCAAGTTTTTTAAAACTAAGTCCTTGGAATAAAATCTTTTTCGAAGAAGTCCCAAATTTGTTTTAATATCTTCGGTGAAGCCCTCTCGAGGTCCTTGGATAACCGGAGTCGTTGGAGGCTCTGAAGGTGCTCTTGCGTTAAATTTTTGTATGTCTATAGACAAAATTTTTGAAGAGTTGTTTAGAAAAAGGACAACAGCTCCTTTTAAGATATTATCAATAACTTCCTCTTTCTTTATCTCTTTAACATCGTTTGCTTGGACTATATTTTTTACCGAAGTGAAAGATATCTCCTCTTTTAAGTCGGCAATAGGCTGATAAATGGCAGTAGAAAAGATAAGATTATCTGTGAAACTTTTAAGATAAATAAAGCCAATTATGACATCTTCTTTTTTCAAGATTCTGTCAGTGACGTCAAAAGAATAATGAAGTTGCTTCTTTATATTTTTTATCTCTTTTTCAACATTAAAATAATTCATACTGCTCATAAAAGTAGTATGAATTAACTTTTTTAAAATTATGTGATAAAATATTTAATTAAATAAATCTTTCTATACGACCTCAAAACTATATACTAGAGAAGTGGAAGAAAGAAAATTATCGTTTCCGTTTGCAGTTACGTAAACTTTATAATTACCTTTTTCAAAACTAGAAAAGTCATAACTTGTCGTCTGGAGACTTTCAATATCTTGCACTTTGCCATTTGGAGTGATTAGTTTTATAGAATATGATGTCGCATTTAAGACACTGTTCCAACTTAAAACGTTGTTTTCATAAGACAAGACAACTTCATCGAGTGTTACGACCATAGTCCAAGATATGTAATCACTGTAAGCTCCATTTCGACCATTTTCTCCAACATATGCTACTTTAAAACGAAATTCATTGCCAGCATTTAAAATAATATCTGGATTATTTGACAAATTGGTTAAATTTTTATCTTCCGTAACTTCAGAAACTTGAACATATTCGCCGTCAATATTTTGTTCAAGCACAAAGCGATAGTTGTATTGCTCGTTTGCGTCGGTAACTAGACAATATTCGCCTTCTATCACTTGAACTTCTAGATTTTTTGGAACTTCTTTTATGTCCGGCGAAACAAAATAAAAAATCAGCACCCCTACAACAACTGCAAGAATACAAAAAATTGCAATAGAAATTATAGAATAATACAGCGATTTTTTACTTTTCATATACTTATTATAATAAAATTCTTATAAATTTTGCAAATAAAAAACAAAAAAATAATAAAATTGCAAAATGAATATTGACAATGAATAAAAAGTATGCTAAAATTATAACATAAATTGGAGGTATCAATATGTTAGATTTATCAAATTTGTCAAATGAGAGTTACGCAGCATTTGTCCTTGCCATTGTTTTTACAATTATAACTCTTGCTGGTGCAATTATCATTTTAAGAAGAAGTTTTAAAACATCTACAGTGATCAAAGTTTTAACAACAATAGTCTTTCCATTTATTGCCATTTTCTGCTGGCTCTATATGATTTTAGACACTTGCTCACCATTAAATTCTATCACAAGTTTGTATTCTTCTTTCCTTATAACACTTGGTTTTTATCTTATTGTTATTGCAATTTACTTTATCACAGTAGCAGCTATTAAAAAGAAAAAAGAAAAAGATCTTGCATATATGAAAAGTCTTGAAACTGAAGTTGAAAACTTAGAAAAAACTTTAAGCGAAAAAGAAAAAGAAAATGCAGAACTCAATAACACTGAAGAAAATGAAATTGTTATACCAGAAGAAAACAACGATGTAGAGAATAACAACGTTGAAGAAGAAAGCAATGTTGAAAGTGAAAACGTTGAAGAAACTGATGCGAACGCACAAGATGATGAATCGCAAGAAAACGAAGTTCAAGATGACGAAGAGGCTCCTGCTCAAAACACTGAAGAAAGTGTAGAAAAAGAAGATGAAGATTCTATAGAAAATCAAGAAGTTTCAGATGCTTCAAAGGAAGAAAACGAAAATGAAGAATATATTGAAGTTAATGATGAAAATTCTGATGAAATCATCGAACCTGTAGAAGAGATGCCTGAAGAAAAAGAAGAACAAACGGAAATCGAAGAAGTCAAACCTGACGAAGACGAAGATAAATAATTTGAATATAGAAGAACCATAAAATTATGGTTCTTTTTTTATAATAATTTTAACAATAACATAATTACAACTTTCTAATATTAGTTGGATTAAAATTTAAATAATTTAACAAAAAAAAATAGCATATGTGTTTTACGCTATCTTTTTCTGCTTATTATTTTAAGATTAAGTTTACAATTCTCTTTGGAACAACAATTTCTTTAACTATTGTTTTGCCGTTTATAAGAGAAGCTATTTTTTCATTTTCTTTCACAATTTTCAAAACTTCATCGTTACTTAAATTTGTGTCAATATCCATTCTTGCGACAATTTTACTATTGATTTGAACGGCTATTTCAACAACATCCAAAACAATTTTATTTTCATCACATTTTGGATATCTTTGGTTGAAAATGGAATATTTTTCGCCGATTTGCTCCCAAAGTTCCTCTGTAAAGTGAGGTGCAGACGGCGAAAGAATGATAAGAAGCTCTTTTATAGTTTTTTCCATAAGCTCGCCATTCTTCTCTTTTCGAGTGTCATATTTATACATTGCGTTCACAAGTTCCATAATTCTTGCAACTGCAGAATTGAAGGAAAATGTTTCGAAATTTTCGGCAACTTCTTTAATTGTCTTGTTTAAAACGTAGTCAAGTTCTTTCTCTTCAGCATCATATTTTTTGCTTGTTCCTTTTTCTTTATGCCACTTCAAAACAATACGTTCCACTCTTTCCATAAAGGCCTTAATATGTTTGATTCCGTCATCATTCCAAATTCCGCCATCAACATATTTTAAAGAGAACATCATATGAAGTCTTAAAGCATCGCTACCAAATTCTTTGACATAGTCATCAGCAGTTCTAGATGTGTTTCGCTTGCTCATTTTTTTACCGTCTGGCCCTAAAATCATGCCCTGATGAAATAGACGTTTAAACGGTTCATCAAAATCAAGTTTACCAATATCACGCAAAAATTTGGTGATAAAACGAGAATACAACAAGTGGCCTGTCGCATGTTCCACACCACCGACATAACAGTCAACTGGCAACATTTTATCAACATATTCGCGATTAAAGATTTCGTCATTGTTATGAAGAGATTCTGGATAGCGAAGTTGATAGAAAGAAGAGCATACAAAAGTATCAAGAGTGTCAGCCTCACGTCTTGCTGGACGACCGCAAATTGGACATTTAACATTCATATATTCTTCGCATTTTCCAAGTGGTCCACTGCCGTCTGGCTTGTAGTCTGTGATATGTGGTAAAATAACTGGTAAATCTTTTTCAGGCACAGGAACGGTTCCGCAATGCTCGCAGTAAATTATTGGAATAGGACATCCCCAATAACGTTGACGAGCCACTGACCAGTCGTGGAGTTTATAGTTAGTTTTGAATCTTCCCTCGCCCATTTTTTCGAGTTTTTCGACGATTTTTGTTTTCGCTTCTTCACTTGTTAAGCCATTAAACTCTGCAGAATTTACAAGTTTTCCATATTCAGTAAATGGTAAAACCGTTTCGCCATTTTTGTTTTCAATGACCTGTTTTATAGGTAAATTATATTTTTTTGCAAAGTCATAGTCACGAGAGTCATGTGCAGCAACACCCATAACAATTCCTGTTGCATAAGTTGAGATAACATAATCGGCAACAAAAAGAGGGACCTTTTCGTTTGTTAGAGGATTTATAACATAAGTTCCTGTGAAAACGCCTGTTTTTTCTGTCACAGTGCTTGTTCTTGTTATTTCGTCCTTTTTAGAAGATTCGGAAATATATTTTTCCACTTGTTCTTTACATTCTGGCTTTATTAACTGTGGCAAAAGTTTATGTTCAGGTGCAATAACTAAGAAAGTTACGCCAAACAAAGTGTCCGCACGAGACGTGAATACGGTAAGTTTTTCGTCGCTCCCTTCCACTTTAAAATCGACTTCTGCACCAACACTCTTGCCTATCCAATTACGTTGAAGAATTTTTGTTTTCTCTGGCCAGTCAATAGTGTCAAGCCCAGACAAAAGTTCGTCTGCGTATTTAGTGATTTTAAAGAACCATTGTTTCATATTTTTACGAATAATTGTCGAGCCACAACGTTCGCAAACACCGTCTACCACTTGCTCGTTGGCAATAATAGTGTTACAAGAAGGACAGAAATTCACTGGAGCTTCTTTTTGATAAGCGAGGCCATTTTTATAAAGTTGAATAAAAAGCCACTGTGTCCATTTATAATAATCTGGATTACAAGTGATAAGTTCATAGTCCCAGTTGAAAGTGGCACCCATTGCTTTAAGTTGTTCTTCCATGACTTTTATATTATGTCGAGTGCTGTCTTCAGGATGAATACCAGTCCTTATAGCATAGTTCTCTGCTGGAAGTCCAAAAGCATCAAAACCCATAGGCTGAAAAACATTATAACCTTGAAGTCTCTTAAATCTGCCAAAGCTATCTGAAAGACCAAAGTTCCACCAGTGACCTAGATGCAAACTTGCTCCACTTGGATAAGAGAACATTTCAAGAAGATAATATTTTTTATCCAAATTTTTATTGTCAAATTTATAAAGTTGAGTATCTTCCCAAATTTTATTCCATTTTTTTTCAATTTCTGTATAGTTCATATAGCCCCCAATAAATTTATATCATACGCATTTAGATTTCAAGGAATATTTTATCAAATCTATTTTCCTTTTGTCAACAAGATAAACAAAAAACAGCAAAACGCTGTTTCTAAAATATGAATTAATTTTAAATCTACATATTTTGGCTTGGCTTAGTTAACATATTGCTTGAAAATGTGGCAGATGTTGCAATTAAATATACTCCAAGTCCTGTGCAAAGGAAAGCAATATCAAAAGAATTTAGAAAACTTGCAAAACCACCAGATGCAATTCCGAAAAGTTCTAACCCTCCATACATAAACATATAGAAAATTGTTCCTGCGAGAACCAAAAGTAAACCACACCAAAGTAGATAATTTGTTTTAAAATGAAAAGCAAGAGTAAACAAAGAAACCAGCGAGTTTATAAGATAGATAACAAAAATTGTGTTTGTAATATCAAAATAATCTGGCAAATACTCAGGAAGTAAGAAGAACGCAAGTAAACTTAAAGCAACTCTAATCGCTAAATCTAAAATTTTAAGGCCCGTCCCCCTATCTAACCAAACTGTATAAATTAAAATTGCGCCTTGGAATGCACAAAGGCAATATAGGATCGCTTCATTGTTCGCATTTCCTTCAAAAGGAACAAAAACATTAAACGATGCCCCAACAATAATTGCTATGAGCGAAATCGTAAGCAGAATACTTTTTTTGTTTAGCCTTAAAAATATTAAACTCATAAGTAGCGATAAACATAAGACAACATAGGAAATCATCTCATTGTTTAACCACCTAGCAACATCTTCGCTTACATTGAAATCGATGTCAGCAAGCACAATAACCATTCCCGCTAAAATTAAAACGGAAAGGATGATAAACATCAATTTTTTAAACAAACTTATATCTCTAAAATCTCTCATATATATATGATAGCAAATTTTTAAAATTTTTACAACTTTTTTTACATGTTTTACAAAATAAATTAGATAAATTATTGATTTTTAGCAGTTACTACAGAATTTTCTTCAAATTCTTCTGAAAAATCCTTCTCTTCAGCTGATATCTTTTGGGCGTTTTTAATTTTCTCTTCTGCACGCTTAAAATATTTTTGATAAGACTTCTTGCAGTATTTTTTATGTTTATTTTCTTCTTCTTTGTCTGGTTTTTGGAAAGTATATGGACCATTTACTTTCCATTTTTCAAAAAGTCCAATTTTAATAGCATTTTTTTGACACAAAAAGGCACAACGCATACACATTATGCAATTTTTTCCAAAATGAAACTCGCCATTTTCCACTGTTATGTTATGAGTTGGACATATATTCACACAAGCATTGCAGTGAACGCAAGAATCTTTAACTTTATATCTTTTACCATTAAATCTTCCGCCCCAATGCTCAATACGGAAAACAAAAGCAAGCGGTCGTCCTAAAGGAAATTTTTTAAGTTTAACCTCCGTTCCGTCTAAAATTTCTTGGGCATCAATAGGAATAAGTTTTTTAGCAGTTTCCCACATTTTATACGCCATAGAATCAGTGTGCCTAAAAATTATATTATAAGGCATACAGTAATGATACTCATTTGTGAGTTTAAAGTTTTTCTTCTTTAAAATGCTCATTGGTTTTATGGAAGAAATGTTATTTAATCTCAATGGTTCGCCAGAAGTTTTAATGATAAATAAAGGCTTTTCTTCTTTTAGTTTAGGTAACTTTTTAATAAAATCAAAAATAATGCTAGGTGCGTTAAAAGCATGAATTGGATAAGCGAGTCCAATTTTATCGTAATCTTCTATGTTATACTCAAAATTTTGATTTTCCACTCTAAAAGTGTCGACTTCACAGCCCTTATTCTTAAATACCTCAACATATTTGTCTACCACTCTTTTTGTGTTTCCTGTCCCTGAAAAATAGCATATTAAAATTTTCATAAAGATCCTTTTAAAAGTTATTTTTTAATAACATGTGCTTTGAAATTATCGTCATAATAATACATGTTATTTTCACTTTCATCATGTGAATCAAGCCAAATTTCTTGATAAATTTTATCTTTTTTAGAAAGCCTATCAAAATCCCAAACATTTTTAAAGTATATTGGATTATACCAATGCCCAGCTTTTAAAACAGTAAATGGAGAAGCAATAAATTTCTCGCCGTCTTGAGTTTCCCATTCAAGTTTTTCGTATAAGTCACCACTGTAATTTTTTGATATGAGTTTTCCGCCATGCATAGTTGCATAATTTTGTAAATCTTTAAGAGTATATTTATCAGTATCTAAGTCGCAGTAATAGTTTATTAATTTTGCATTTTCCACTTTCCTTAATTTTTGATAATCTATTTCTTCGCCACTATCTGTTTTGTTCTCAACAAGCAAATTAAATTCTTCCCAATTTGGAGAAATATTCTTGTATTTTTCACTTCCGCCAAAATAAGCAAGCATTTTTGCTTCATCGTTATGATCGAACCAAAATCTAGTAGAATTGTCATCTTTAAAAAGACGCTTGATAGCAAATGTCGAAATTATTCCTTTTGGAACAATTCTTCCCATTTTATAATAGGAGTGATTTTTCAAAATTTCTTTCCAATAGTCCTCTGTTGTTTGAGACTGATAGTGGAACATATCATCTAGAACCTTGCCGTCATAAAACCACATACCGTGGAAATTTCGAGCTGCATTATAGAATGGTTTAAAGAAATCTTTTGTGCTTCCACCAATAAGTTTAAAGCCGTCATTTAATGTGTCATAGCCCGTTATACAATTTTCTGCTCCACCACCCAAGTTAAACACTTTTTTCCAAAACTTATTTCCTAAATCTTTCTCAATATCGCTTTTTAAAATGTTGGCAATAAGCACCCCGCTATCATGTGCAGTAGCCCACTCAAGTGGTGCATTGAAACAAGTGTGAAACATAAGTCCGTCATTCAAATTGTCGGCAAGCATATTGTTATGCAGCATGGCAGTCTGACGAATCACAGCCCAATTTTTTATGTCACTTTCCAAAACCGCAAATTCTCCGCGAAGTTTAGTCGCAGAATAGATATCAAATGGACTTACCAGCAGTGGATCCCCCACTCTTCCCCAAGGATGTTTGTAATTTCTATTGCCATAGAGTGCCACTGTTGAAATATGTATGTATTTTGGTTGCTTTTGTAGTTCTTCGATAGATTTAACCAAATTTTTAACGCCAATTTCATTGCAGTCTATAGCTTTTTGAGGAAATTTATCAGAATGTGGTGGAATAACTGCCGCCAAATTTACGACATAATCGCAACCTTCAACCAACTTTTCGCAAGTTTCCTTATCCTTTAAATTTCCGTAGATAATTTCAAACTTGTTTTTATAACTTTTATATTTTTTCAAAAGTTTTTTGATTCTTTTGTCGTCTGGAAGAACCAAAAACTTAAATTTGTCAATTTCCTTAATTTTAACAATTTGTTCTAATGTCGCCTGTCCCATGTTTCCTGTTATACCAGTAACCGCAACAACCATTTTTCCCTCCGTATTGTTGAAATTCAACATCTTAATTGTATCATAATATAAAAATTATTCCAAATAAATTTGGAATAAAATTTAAAAATTTTTAAGTAATTGTCTCACTTTTTAAAACTAATTTTGTCGCTTAAATAATTACTGAAACAAAAATAGTTAAAATTTCTAATTTAACTTACTACTTCTTCATAAGAAAAACCGTTTTTGCAATGATAATAATTCATTTTCAAATTTTTTGCTGGAATAATGTCATGTTTATAACTGTCACCTATAATCAATACCTCGTCAGGTTTCACGTTATGTTTTTTCATAAGGCTTTCAAAAAATTCTTGCTTTGAAGAGTTTTCAGTTTTAAATTCATTGATAATTATTCCATCAAAAAGCGATAAATCAAAATTATGATATTCGCAAAACATTTTTATATCCTCTATAGTTGAATTGGAAACAATATAGATTCCACCATTTTTATCGTGTGCTTGCTTTGCAAACTTTAGAAGATTTTCATGGCTTATAACCTTGGCATTTTTTTCTTCCTCACTCAGTGGAAGTGCTTTTCGGTAGTTTAGCCAACTATCACAATTACCTTCCACAGAAAATAAAATGCGGCACAAATCTTCGTCAGAGGTAACCTTTCGTTTATTTAAAACTCTTTTGCATAGTTGGATTTTTTCTTTTTCAGTCAAATAACTAAAATGTTCATTAAAATAGTTTTGAATAACTTTTGTCCAAAAATTCCAGTTTACATCATAATAAAGTGTATTATCAAAGTCAAAAATGAAAAGTTTAACTTTGTTTCTTAAAAGTTTTGGATCTTCGTTCACATTTACCATCCATTTCTTTGACTTATACATAAAATAATAAATAGGAATAGGCACAATTTCGTTTAAGGTTACCATAACATAGATTAAAAGAATGTTTTGAGGTAAGTATTGAATAAAGAAACAAAGAGCGATAAGATATATGGTGCTTATAATTTCCATGATAAGCAATAAAGTTGTTTTTCCGCCAAGTTTTAACATATATGAGCAATAAGTCCAGCCAACAAATCTAAAAAGATGAATAAACACATAGGACGGAAGTGCTGTAAACATTAAATCAAAATAGGCATCATTAACACCAAGAGCAATAGGATAAATCAAAATCATAGAACAAACAGTATAGAATAACCAAATTATTAAAGTGGCATAAATTGAATATTTCGCATGTCTAAATGCTTCATCAAACTTGTTATATCCCAGTGCTCTTGTTATTCTAATAGATGTTATAGTCACGAAAGTAAACAAAAATCCATTGAAAATATCTAAAACATTTTCAAGATATAAATATGTATTAAAAATCCCTTCATTCGCACGAAGAAGCGCCACGCTTGTAGCATAATAACCAACTTCCCAAATAATTTCAATTAAAAAAGTTGAAACAAGCAGTTTCCATTGTCTCAAAGTAAAATTTAAACGCGTAGGCTTAAAGATATTAATTTTAAATTTGTTATTTCGCATAACACAAAAAGTGGCAAAAATTGTCCCCGCAAGATATGCTATAACATACATAATTGCGATTAAATTTAAGTAAAAAATTCCACCAAAATACAAGATTAAAAAAGAAACAATAATCAATATCAAAGGAGCATTGACCACAAACAAGTTCATTTTAAAAAGTTCAAAGTTTTGAATAATATTACATAAATATCCATAAATACAACTAATGAAAAAATAAACGCACATTAAATAGTAAAAAGTATAATCATCTGGAACATAGCCTGTTATTTGCTCCATAAAAAATCTTGGGAATGCCACAAGAAGTGCCGTAAAAACAGTCGATACAATAAGATTTAATTCGTAGCCACACCTTACATATTTAGATACGTTTTCTTTAGATTCAATATTTTGATTTACAAAAACAAATATTCCTCCAGAAATACCAAAAGAAATCATAGTTGAGAAATATGCAAGCGATAAAAAAGCATTAAGATAAGTTAATTCTTTAACTTGCAAAAGGTTTGAAACAACTGAAATGATAATATATAAAATAGAAGACAAAAGATATTTTAAAAGTAGATAATTTCCACTTTTAAATGTATTTATAAAATATTTCCAAAAATCTTTTTTCTCTACTTTTGTCATAATTAACTCAAGATATTTTATTATTTTAAAAATGTTTTGTCAAACAATATTCAAAAGTATATTGGTTAATCCTTACAAATATATTGACAAAATAATATTTTATTTACTATAATATACTGGTAAAAGGAGGATTTTTATGAAAAATTATGAAATTTTATCGGATACTTGCAAAATTCGTTGGATAGAAGGTTTACAAAAAAACAGCGAAAAAAAAACGCAAGTGA
>CALVMX010000005.1 GCA_944349415.1 uncultured Clostridia bacterium | reverse complement strand
ACACCACTGTGAAGATATGGCTCAGTCGATCTTTCCAGTTTGTAATCAAGAGGAAAAGAAACAAGTAAATTTTCTATTACATTTTTTAAATCAAAGAAATCATAGCCCTCCTCGCAAACAGCGATTGAAAGTCTGTTATTTTCAACAGGCAATTCTGTAAGAGGTAAAGCTTTTGGCTGATATACCCTTCCAACCTCGAAAAATCTCAAATTTTTGTTCCCAACTGACAAATTATAATGAATATCAAGAAGAAGTGCATGAGCCATAACAGTTCTGACAGTTGACAAATCATCACTAATAGGATTTGCAAGTTTAATAACATTCTTCCTCTCGTCATTAATCATAAGTTTGTCGATAGCCGAAGGCGAATAAAGAGAATAATTCAACGTTTCATAGAAACCAAAATCAACAAGTTCATTTTTCAATTTATTTTCCATAACAAGTCTTGGCTCATATGCTCCAATTGTGGTGGAAGAATTTTCAAAAGCCACACCGTCAACGTTATTATAAACATCATAGCCATAAATGCGAATAAGTTCTTCAGCTAAATCGTTTTCATTTTCAATATCTTCACGATAGTATGGAAGAACACAAGTTAGTTCATCTCCATTTAAACTTGCCTTAATTCCAAGACCGTTTAAAATTTGAAGGACTTTTTCTCTGTCAATTTCAATTCCCAAAATTTTATCAATTTTTGAAATTGAAGCCACAATTTTTCTGTCCGTCACGTCTTTTTGACTGCAAGTGTCAATAATTCCATTGACAATATCTCCACAGCCAAGAGTATCCACCAAATTTAAAGCTCTTTTTATTGCTTTAATAGGACTTTGAAGATAAACTCCTTTTGAGTATCTCAAAGAAGAATCAGTCATAACACCGATTTTACGACTTGTAAGTCTCACACTTTTAAGATCAAAAACTGCACATTCAAAAACTGTTTCAGTGGTATCTTTTTCCACACAAGAATTGACTCCACCAATAACTCCTGCAATAACCACCGGTTTAACACTGTCTGCGATAACCATATCATCAGAATTTAAAGTGTAAGTGTTTCCATTTAAAACAGCGATTTTTTCATTTTCCTTGGCATCACGCACCACAATTTTACTACCGGCAAGGTGTTTATAGTCAAACGCGTGCATAGGTTGTCCCTGCTCAATAAGAACATAATTTGTTATGTCAACAATGGTGTTAATAGGCTTAATTCCAACAGCAAAAAGGCGAGAACGAAGCCAAAGTGGCGAGCGAGTCAGTTTTAAATTTTTTACATATGCTGCCATATAGCGAGGACATTTTTCTGTTTTAACTTCAACTGAAATGAAATCTTTTACATTTCCAGCAACAGTTTTATATGAATAATCGACGTCTTTAAAAGGTTTATTGTAAATAGCACAAATCTCACGAGCTATACCAATAACACTGTTGCAGTCTGGACGATTTGGTGTTACATTAATATCTAAAACGACATCATTTAATAATAATGCATCTTCAATTTTCGCACCAATTTTCATGTCATTTGGCAAAATCAAAATGCCATTTACTCCACCACCTTCAATATAGTTTTCGTCAATTCCAAGCTCTTCTCCAGAACAAAACATTCCCTCACTTTTGACACCACGAAAATTTGTTGGTTTAATCTTCACACCATTAACAAGATCTGCCCCATCTAAAGCAACAGGAACAACCGCACCTTCAAAAACATTGGTTGCAGAAGTTATGATTTGCACTTTTTTATTCCCAACATCGACCTGACATACTTGTAATCTATCCGCTTCTGGATGCTTTTCAATTTTTGTTATTTTGCCAACATATACGTCATGTAAATGTTTATTTTGAAATTCATATTCTTCAACTTCAAAACCCGAAGTAGAAAGCTTTTCTGCGAGCTCTTCGACAGGAATATCAATATCAACAAAATCTTTAATCCAATTATAAGAAATTTTCATTTTTATCTCCTTTATTTAAACAACCACAATATATAGTGTATTATGCAATGCATAACACAACAAATTATCGCATTTGCTTTAAAAATCTCATATCATTTCTAAATAAATATTTAATGCTAGGAATTCTATTCAAAACCATAACACTTCTGTCTATTCCTGGACCAAATGCAAAACCCGAATATTTCTTACTATCAATTCCGGCCATTTCCAGAATTTTTGGATTAACAATTCCACCACCAAAAAATTCTGAAAATCCTGTTCCCTTACATAGTGAACAACCTTTACCATGGCAAATTTGACATGTAGCGTCAATTTCAATAGATGGTTCTGTAAACGGAAAATATGAAGGTCTAACTCTCATCTTTACGTCTTTACCATAAAGTCTTACAGCCATTGCTTTAACCATTGCCATAAAATCTTTCAAACTTATATTCTCGTCAATAACTAAGGCTTCAAATTGATTGAATATTGGAGAATGAGAACTATCATCATCATTACGATATACTCTTCCAGGACATACAATTTTAAAAGGTGGTTTAAACGTGTGCATTGCTCTAACTTGAGCTGGAGAGGTATGAGTTCTAAGTAGTATATTATCAGTAATATATAAAGAATCTTGCATATCTCTTGCAGGATGGTTTTTAGGAACATTCAACGCTTCAAAATTGTTGTAATCTGTCTCTATTTCTGGCGTTTGAATAACCGTAAATCCCATTTCAACGCACAACTCAATAAACTTATTATTAAAACGAGTTAAAGGATGAAGAGAACCCTTCTTTGTCCCTTTGCTAGGCATAGTAATATCTACTCTTTCTTTTTCCATCTCTTTTATTAAATTTTCCTCTTCTAAGACTGCAAGTTTTGAAGAAATAGCCTCTTCAAGTTTGTTTCTTACAACATTTGCGACCATTCCAACGTCTTTTCTTTCTTCTGGTGGAATTTCTTTCATATTGCGAAGGATAGAAGTCAGCTCTCCTTGTTTACCTAAAAATTTTACACGCACTTCGTCCAAAACTTTTAAATCATTCGCATTTTCAATTTCGCTTAAACCATTTTTCAAAATCGCATCAAGTTTTTCTTTCACATTGCTCTCCTTTTAACAAAAAAATGCCGTCCTATTATTAGGACGACATAGCCGTGTTACCACCTAATTTTATGCTGAAAACCAGCACCTCAATTTTGCATTTTACGCCTGCAACGCGACAACCCCTACACAAGACAAAGCTCTTCAAGGTGCAACTAGAAAGTGAATTCAACACGTCTCCTCTGCCTTTTTCCAGCAACCAAAGGCTCTCTGTAAGATTAGACATTGCCTACTGCTCTTTCATCATCGTTTTTACAATGCAATTATAATAATTTGATGAGATTTTGTCAAGTAAAATTTAAAATTTATTCTTCTATTTTACATTTTCTAACGGATATGCTAAAATTTGGATATGAATATTAACAATATCGGCAAAACTAACCAAGAAAAAACGAAAAATTTTGGAAATATAAAATACTTTAAAATAAAGGCAAAGGACATAACTCAAAAAACAAATGTCTATCTTTACTTACGGAAAAATGGTTTTTCAGAACATTATCTAAAAAATTTAAGAAACAAAGAAAACGCCATTCTGGTCAACAACTCTCCCGCAACAGCCAAAACGATTTTAAATAATGGCGATTTAATAGAAATTGATAGTAATCCTTATAAACCTACAAACATAAAAAAAGTTTTTAAAGATATAGATGTGGTCTATGAAGATGAAAACTATCTTTTAGTAAATAAACCTCCACTTCTTGCCACAATGCCAACAAAATCTCATTATGACGACAATTTAGCAGGAAGAATTTTAGCATATTTAAATGATAATACTTTCACACTTAGAGTTTTCAATAGACTTGATAGAGAAGCATCAGGACTAATTTTAATTTCTAAAGATGCCATAACTCATCAATTTACTGAAATTCTTAAAAAAGAATATGTTGCTATATGTCATGGTAATTTAGAAAAAGAGGTAGTAATTGAAAAACCTATTTTGACAATAAACAATAATGGCATAAATGAAATGAAAAGAGAAATCTCCCCTCTTGGTCAATATGCAAAAACAGTTTTGACGCCTTTAAAAGAGTTAAAAGATATGACATTTATAAAAGCAGAAATTACAAAAGGTAGAACTCATCAAATTCGCCTTCACTCCTCTTATATTAATCATCCACTTGTTGGTGATAAAATATATGGCAAAAAAGACGATTTTTTTCATGCTTATTTACACCTAAAACTTATATCTTTTCACAATAAATTCACTAATAAAACTTACATGTTTGAAACACCTTTGCCAACCGAATTTGAAAAAATTATAAAAAATTAAAACAATGAAAAAAGACCTTGATGGCCTTTTCTCATTTTGGGAACTATTTGCATTTTTTTGAAGACTTTGAACTTCTAGATGCTTCTTTTCCAGCTTCGCAATTTTTTGCGCTAGAAGAAGATTTAGAAGATGCTTTTGAAGAGTTTTCTCTTCCTGCTTCCATATTAGAGCAGTTTTTGCAAGCCTTCTCTTTCTTTTTACCAAACATAGTTTACCTCCCATTTTTCAAGGAATAATTCCTTGTTAACTATATTGTGATAAAAAACTATAATTTTTATTCATAAAGAAATAAATTTTTAATAAAATATGGTTTTGAAATAGAGGGCGAAGTTAAGCAAAACCAAAATTTTGGTTTTGCTTACGACCACTTTCGTGGTCGCTATCGCAAATATCATTTGCGATAGACTTCGCCCCCCCACCAAACAAAAAATACCTTTTGCAGTAATCATACAGCAAAAGATATCAAATTACATAATTTAATTAAACCTTATTTTTTAGATTTTTTCTTATTTTTAGAAGCCTCTTTGTTTGCCTCTTCAACAAGATTATAATATTCATCAAAAATTTTAACAGCAATTTCTTGGTCTTGTTCAGGACGCAAAGTTGTTGGCTTTGTTGTTTCATCACAAAGGAAAACGATAGCCTCGTCATCCTTAACACCTTCAATTTTGTCAATAGGCTTTAAAACAACATAAATTTTTCCATCATATGGAACGACTGCAACTTGTTCAAAAGTAATTCTTTTACCTTTGTCATCTTCCAAAACGATAGGCTCGGTATTTTCTTGGTCAAGCAAAATATCCATAATATCAAATTCAGCCAATTCTCTGTCAACATCATTTGAAATTTCTTCAAGTTTTTTTACTTTATTCTTATCCATAATAAATCTCCTTTTCTTTTATTTGTTCTCATCAAGATAATTTTGTAGAATTATTTGAGCGGAAACTTTATCAAGCAGTTTTTTTCTATCTTCCCATTTAATTTTTGCTTCCTTCAAATACTCTTCAGCTTCAAATGAAGTGTATCGTTCATCTTGATAAAAGACTTTTATCTGTGAATAATCTTCAAGAGCTTGCCCAAAAGCCATTACTTTCAAAGACATTTCACTTTCAGTGCCATCTGCATTAAGAGGCAAACCAAGAACAATGGAAGAAACGTCATTTTCTTTTGCATAAGAGGAAAGATATTTTATATCCTCTTGTTGTCCTCGACTCTTGTAAATACTGTCAGCAGTTGCAATAGTCGCGGAATAATCTGAAAATGCGATACCTATTCTTGCATTGCCATAATCAAGCCCCATAAATCTTTTATTTTGCATATATCACCATTTATATTTTAACTTAAAGAAAATTAATTGTCAAATAAATAACGAAAATATATTTTTTATTTAATTAAAAAATCTTATAATACACAAGCAAAATTTGCTAAAGCGATAGTGACTCTAAAACCTAGCATCATATCCATATCAGTTTGCGTAACCGAGCCAAATCTTGTGATGCTCTCGCCCACTTTTGTATTGCTTCCTAAACCTCTTGTCCAATACATTTTGCCTCTTAACATGTCGCTCACTAAATCGCTATATTCTGCCTCACACTCTCCAAACACTTCCGCTATTTCCTCGACATTTGAAACTGTGTAGCTTGCAGATAATGATTCTTCTGTCTCCGAATCTAAATTTCCATTGGTTATATTCATATACTTTTCTACTGTGAAATCTCGCGTCGCTAAAAGTTCTGTATCTATGGTTGTGCTGGAAATTAAGCTGTTTGAGTTGGTGTATAAATCAGACTCAACAAAACCTTCTCCTAAACTCAACCCAACACTATCAAACACACTTGTAAAGACTATCTTCTCTGTTACCGCTGTCACGTTCGCACTTTCTGTGGCAAATTCTTCTTCGTATTCTCCTGCTAAAACATATCTCACTGGTAAAACCTTGTAATATGTGTTGTTCGATGACAAAAACGCATATTCTTCTCCGTTAAAGGTATATGAATTTAAAGTATTTCCTCCCATTTGGTAAGTATGGTCAGTTGTCTCGTCTGCCAGTCTTAAATTGTCTAGTTCAGAGATAATTTCACTGTCCGTCACCCTATCTTGTGGAAACCTTCCCATTTCAACATACCAGTATCCTTTCTCTTCGTCAAAATGTGCCGGATTTGTCGCTTCCCATTTAGCATAAATTGTTGCATCACTTGTTGTAAAATTATTGTTTCCAACAATATTTCCAGTTTCGTCGATAATTTGATTTCCTAAACCATTTTGCAAAGTATAATATCCACCAAAATCATAGCCCGCTTTTTCGCGAAGCCCAACAACACTCTCAATTGTAATTATTTAAACCTGAAAATTGAACAGTAGGATACCAGTTATTCCATAAAGTCTCACTATGACTTAAAGTAGTAGTTCCACTATTTATACTAATAGTTTCTGAAACTTGGGTTCCACTCTTCCCTTCTATCCAAGCGCTTGCAGTCCCAGTATAAGCAGAATCATATTTATTTATAGTATAATCTCCAGTAACTAATTGTCTATAAACACGTAAAGTTATAGTTACTGTATTTTGAATTTGTATATCGTCACTATCGTCTAATATAGGGTCATTATTTTCTGATTCATCAGAGCCGTTTAAATTCTCATCATTTTGTGAATTGTCTATTCCCTCCCCCGCATCTTCTGAATAGGAAGAATTGTCAGTGCAAGCGGATAAAATCAGTCCGCCACCGATGACGGTAAAAGCAAACAAAAAAACATATAATGTAAAAATTATGTATTTTTTCATAATCACATTATAAAATATCCTTTAATTTTTTACAAATAAAATAATATATTTTATAAAATTTTTTAATAATTTTTATTTTAAATTATGTTATACAAGAAAATTTGCAATTTTTTTAAGCCACATAAAACAAAAAAAGATAGAATTTCTATCTCTTTTACTCTAATTTTTTTATTAACTAAATTAACCACGTAATTATTTAACTTTTTCCATATATGAGCCGTCACGAGTGTCCACTCTTATTATATCTCCAATGTTAACAAAAAGTGGCACGTTAATTGTGTATCCAGTAATCAATTTCGCTGGCTTTTTAGATGCTTTAGAAGTATCTCCTTGAATTCCAGGTTCGGTGTCAATAACTTTA
The DNA here is from genome assembly GCA_944349415.1 of uncultured Clostridia bacterium. Classification (GTDB taxonomy): domain Bacteria; phylum Bacillota; class Clostridia; order Christensenellales; family UBA1242; genus Caccovivens. Next base: position 45,814 of record CALVMX010000005.1, on the reverse strand, counting down.
AGCTCCACAAAAGTTGGAGGATAAACCGCAAATGGAACACCTTTATACATATACATTGTTGTGTTCATATTTTCTGTAACAAAATTTAAAACATCAGCAACCACGTCTTTATTTAAAGGCATTTGCTCATAAGTTTCATTATCCATGAAATAATATAGTTCGCCGTCATTATAAAGATAAAGCATATCTTTCTTTTCAATAACTGCTTCTTGGAACTTATCTGAAGGGTTAAAAGTATCCTCTCTAACTTGCCCAGTCATAACGTTTTTAATTTTTGCTCTAACAAATGGAGAGCCTTTACCTGGTTTTACGTGCAAAAAGTCAATAACATTGTAAACTGCTCCATCCATTTCAAAAGTTGTTCCTTTTCTAAAATCTCCTGCTGTAACCATAAAATTCTCCTTAAAATATATTTATAATGTTTATTTAGCTTTCAAATTTAAGAAAAGTAACACATTTCTTAAATCTAAAAACTCAAAAAGTCAAACTGACCTTTAACTAGCTTAGTATATCACACTTATTTGCGATTTGCAAGTGTTTTCAAATAAATATCTTTCATTATTTTGCTGTCCTCTGCCATTGTCCCAGACGATTCGCAAATAACATGACAAGACAAATCATAATCAATTAAGACGTTTACCAAATCTTCAAAATATGGTCCGTAAATTTTATCATCAAATGTTAAATGTCTAATTTCGCCTTTGGCTCCGTATTGGATTCTTGAAAAATGTATGTGGATTTTTTTAGTTCTCTCTTCTCCAAGTTTTTCAAAAGCATAATCAAAAATTCTTTTATAATCATCTTCACATTTAAGAGAGCCTTGTGTTAAAGCATTGATGTGCCCAAAATCAAAAGTAGGAAGCAACCTATCAGATATAGTGCATAGGTCGATAATCTCTTTATATGTTCCAATTTGCATAACTTTTCCCATAGTTTCAGGACAAAGAAAAAATTCCTTCCCTAATTCCTCTTCAAAAGTAGGCATAATTTCCTTAAAACGATTCATCATCAAAGACACAGCTTCCTCTCTTGTTTGTTTTCCACAAGATGCAGGATGAAAAACCATTCTTTCGGCTTGTAAATTTTTCATAAATTTAATGCCTGTGTTTATGTATCCTATGCTTTTTGTAAGCATCTCTTCATCTGGATTTGCAAAATTGATAAAGTAAGGAGCATGAAGAGAAAGAATAATGCCCTCTTTTTTAAATTCCTCACCAAGTTTGACTGCAGTCTCTGAGCTCATACGATAGCCCTGTCCGAAACTATATTCAAAAAGGTCTAAGCCTCTATCTTTTATCCATTTAGGAGTCTCAAAAGTTGTTTTATGCCCTTCATCAAAAAAGGAAGTGCTGTTGCCTGCCGGTCCAAAAAGAATTTTTCCCATATATACCTCTTTTAAAAATCTGATAATCTTAAAGTAAGTTTAATTAAATTATCTTTAACTTCAGCGATTCCCAAAAATTGCTTTTGAGAGAAAACTTTATAATAATCATTTTTAAAATCAACTTTCAACTGTTGACCATTTTTTAATTTAAAAAACTCACTTTCATTTAAATTAATAATATCATAATAAAACAAATCTTGACAAGGAATTATCGAAAAATTTCCTTTTTCAATATCTTCTAGAGAATATGCATCCTCAATGCAGAATACACCACATCTTGTGCGTAGTATGCATTGCATACTACCATAAGTGCCAAGTCTATAAGCTAAATCACGACAAACACTTCTTATATATGTTCCACTTGAACAAGTTATTCTAAATCGATATGTATTATCATTAATCTTTTTTAAAATCACAAATTCAGTGATTTCCACTTCTTTTGGTTGAAGATTAATAGCCTCACCTTTTCTCGCCATTTTATAACCTACTTGACCATTGACCTTTTTCGCACTATATTGTGGAGGCATTTGCATATATTTAGTTGTCATTGAAGATATTTCTCTTTTTAAGTCCTCTTCACTGAAATTAACGTCGCTCTCTTTAATTATCTTTCCAGAAGTGTCTAGTGTGTCAGTTTCAAAACCAAAAACAAACTCGGTTTCATAAGTTTTATCCTTTTGAAGAAAATAATTAAAAAGTTTTGTAGCGTGATTAACAGTTATCGGCAACAACCCCTCGCCTTCCAAATCCAACGTTCCTAAATGACCACATTTTTTTGCACCCAACTTATATTTAACAATATTTACAACCTTATTAGATGAAATGCCTTTTGGCTTATTGACTAAAACAATGCCACTATCTTTAAATTTATATTCTTTCATGTGCCTCAGACACTCCTTTTGGAAAAATTAAAATTCTAAACAAATTTTCTTTAATTTTCTTACAACAGCACTCTTGTTTCCAAACAAATTAAAGCCAGCCGCCACTTTATGACCGCCACCGCCATATTTTTGCGCGATTTTGGAAACTATGAAACCATTTTTTGAACGGCAACTAACCTTGTATTTATTGTGTTCTACTTCATAAGCCACCATAACAACATTAAAATCTTTAATGGTGTTTAAATCATTTACAAAAAATTTCAAATCTTCTGGTGTTGCATGCAGTTTTTTAAATACCTTTTTTGTCACTACAATATAGCAAATGTTTTTTCCTATTACATGATAATTGTTTAATAAGAACTTTTGCATATTAATCTGCTCTATCGTCACCGAACGATAAACAATGTCGTAAATTCTTTGAATATCAATATCATGTTCCATGAGCTTTAATGCACATTTAAACGTATCTTTATCTGTGTTTGTATGGAGAAATCTCCCAGTATCTCCAACAATGCCTGCAAATAAATATTCCGCGTATTCTTTATTAAGTCTAATTTTATATGAAAATAAAAGATTTGCAATTATCATACTTGCAGCACATATATGACTTTGAATAAAAAATTTGCATCCGTTTTCTATCATGCTATGCTCATGGTGGTCAATTACTAATATATTTTTGAAATTCTGCACAGCCTCACGAAATTTAATGTCAATTCTAGAAAATTCATTGCAGTCTACCATCAAAACTAAATCGAATTTAGAGGAGTCAAAATCTCTTTCTATTAAAGACTTGTCAAAGATATCATTAAGAAAGGATTTGTCTGAATTAATAGCAAAAAGATGCGCTTCTGCTCCCAGCCTTTCACACAAATATTTAGCTCCATACATTGCACCATAGCAGTCTAAATCTGGATTTACATGTCCAAAAATCGCCACTTTGTTTGAAGAAGAAATAATGTTTTGGATTTCATCAATATCTACATAATTTGGTGCAGAAATCTTATCTTTATCAAACGTTTCATTCTTCATCATCGCTTTCTTCCTTTGGAATATCCAATTTTTTTAAAATTTCTTCAACTTTAATGACACTAGCTGTGCCCTTGTCAACTTCAAACTTAAATTTCGGCATATATGGAAGATCTATCATATCTTTGAGTTCTCTTTTAATAAAACCTTCAGATTTTTGCAAGACATTAACCACATTTTTAGCTTCTTTCAAATCTAAAACGCTGACTTTAACCTTACAAAATTGAAAATCAGGGCTAACCTTAACTTCTGTTAACGAAATCACTTGATTAAGCCTTGGATCATTCATTTTGTGTTGAATTATTTCAATTAAACATTTTTGAATTTCACTGCTTGCTCTCTCTTGTCTGTTACTCATATAATCCTCCTTTTAAAACGAAAAAGAGATTTAAAATTAATCTCTTTTTACCTCCTCTTTTACATAATACTCAACAATATCGCCTTCTTGGATATCAAAATTGTCTTTAAACTTAACACCACATTCAAACCCGCGAGCCACTTCTGATTTTTCATCCTTAACAATTTTAAGACTCTCTACAGTTGTTTCGCAAACAATTTCGCCATTACGTTTGATTTTTGCAATAGCATTTCTTTGGATCTTTCCGTCAGTTACATAGCTTCCTGCAATTTTTCCAGCAGATGAAAGTTTAAACACTTGACGAATTTCTGCAGTACCGATATATTTTTCTTCATATTTTATTGCCATCATACCTTTAGACAAGCGTGTAATTTGGTCAACTACTTCATAAATAATTTTACTTTCAATAATTTGAACTTTCAAACTGTCAGCGAGTTGTTCAGTTTTTGCTGGAATTTTGATATTAAATGCTATCACAACAGAATTTGTCGTTTGTGCCAAAATCAAATCACTTTCGGTTATCGCTCCTGCTCCGCTATGGATAGTTACCACCTTAACTTCTTCATTTCTGATAGCTTCAAGAGAATTGCGGAGTGCTTCCACAGAGCCTTGAGTGTCAGCCTTAATTATGATATTTAAACTCTTCAAGTTGCCTTCATGAATTCTAGACATAAAGTCATCAGCACTGACTCCAGAAGTCTGTTTTGAACGTTCTTTCTTAATTTTGTCAATTCTTTCGTGAATAACTTGCTTAGATAACGAATCTTCAACGGCAAACACTTGATCTCCAGCTGAAGGCACTTTATTAAAGCCCATAACAGCAACAGGCGTTGAAGGAGTAGCTTTTTTAACAGCTTTTCCATTTTCGTCAAACATAGCCTTGACTTTACCATAAGTGATACCACAAATGATGCTATCGCCTATTTTAAGTGTTCCATTTTGAACAAGAACAGTCGCTACTGGTCCACGAGCCTTATCAAGTTCAGCTTCTATAACAACACCAGTTGCTTTTCTGTTTGGATTTGCTTTTAAATCTTCCATTTCAGCAACAAGAAGAATCATTTTCTTAAGTTCATCAAGTCCCATACCGGTTTTAGCAGAAATAGGAATACAAATTGCATCTCCACCCCATTCTTCAGGCAAAATACCGTATTCGGTCAGTTGTTGTTTAACTCTATCTGGATTTGCTTCTGGCTTATCCATTTTGTTAATTGCAACTATCATTGGAACTTTTGCAGCTTTTATATGATTTATAGCTTCCACAGTTTGTGGCATTATACCGTCATCTGCCGCAACCACAAGAATTGCGATATCAGTAACTTCTGCACCTCTTGCACGCATAGCTGTAAAAGCCGCATGACCTGGTGTGTCAATGAAAGTAATTTTTTCATTGTTAAAAGTTATTTGATAAGCACCGATTTTTTGAGTGATACCACCCGCTTCGCCACTAACGACATTTGTTCGTCTAAAGGCATCAAGAAGAGAAGTCTTACCATGGTCAACGTGTCCCATAACAGTGACAACTGGTGGACGTTTAACGAGATCTTTTTCGTCATCATCTGTAGATGCATCAATAAGCTTTTCTTCATAGGACTTGTCAAGTTTGAGCTCAAGTGTAATGCCAAAATCTGAGCAAATAAGCTCACAAGTATCAAAATCAATAGTGCTGTTGATCGTCGCCATAATGCCTAAAAGCATACATTTTTTCACAATTTCAGCAACTGGTTTACCAATTTTCTCACTTAAATCTTTAATTGAAATTTCTTGAGAAGTTAAAACTGCATGAGTAATTTTTGGAGCAACAACGACAGGTGTTTCCTTCTTTTTCTTTATGAGTTTTCTTGAACCCATTGTTGTTTCTTCAAAGCCTTCATCGTCAAGAACATAAATATTATTGCTTGCGTTATTATGTCTCTCTTGCATTTGTTTTTGTCTAGCAGTAACCTTTCTTGACTCGTCAACATTGACTCTTCTCTTGTTTTTATTTCCAAAATTACGTTCCGGTTGAGCTTGAACGTTAGTAGTCTCAGCTGGTGCAAAACTTTTATAATTATTTGCCTTGGTTGAAACAAAAGATTTGTTTTTAGCATCTTTAGAAGGTTGATTTTTGTTGAATTGAGGTTTATTAAATTGAGATTTATTTGTATTTGGCTTGTTCTGGAAATTTTTATTGCTATTTTGTGGTTGAGTTTTTTGGTCGAATTTTCGGTAATTTCCATTCTGACGGTTGCTGACAAACTGAGGTTTATCTTTGACCTCAACTTTCTTTTCTTCTACCACTTTTTCTTCAGTTTGACTAGAAATTCCCTCCACTTTTACTTCTGGCTTTTCGACAATTTTTCTTTCCTCTTCACGCTTTTTAGCTTGCACTTCGCTCTTTTTTTCTTGTAAATTTTTTGAAAAAATGTCAAGCTGAGTTTTAGCTTCTTTTATGGACAATAATAAATTTTGCAAAGAGCCATCTCTTTGTATAGAATTAATAGTTTTAAGACTGTTTAGTTGTTGATTAGCCAAATTATTCTCCTTTTAATAAATCAAATATTTTTTCGCTTAAAGCCTTATTTTTAAAAGCGACGGCTTTGCAATTTTTTATATCCACAATTTCCTCTAAATTTTTAATTGAAACTATAGGAATATTTCTTAAATTTGCCACGAATTGCATCTCTCTTAAAAGAGACTTACCAGAATTTTCATCCACGAGAATTAAATACATTTTTTGTGAATTATTTTTAATGTTTTCGCCACCAATAATGACATATCCTGCCTTTCGACAGATACCAATAATTCCTTTAATGTCCCTCAATTTCCTCTCCTATCTTGTCGTAAACTTCGTCCTTTATTTCACATCTAAAAGCACGGTTTAAACCACGAGTTTTCCTTAGTTTTTGAAAACACTCTGGACTTTTGCATATATATGCTCCTCGCCCGTTAGCTTTCCCAGTTTTGTCAACAAAGATTTCTCCGTCCTTGTTTTTAACAATTCTAAGAAGTTCTTTTTTATCGCTATGCTCACGACAAATAATACACATCCTTAATCTTTCTTTTTGCATTATTCGTCCTCATTACCATTTATTTCTTCAAACTCTTCAAGGTCACTCATTGTATCAAAAGAGTTTTCGTCATCAAGTTCAGTGAGCTCATATTCTGTTTCCTTGACTTCTTCGCTAGGTCTAACATAACTTTCCGGCTTAACATCGATTTTCCAGCCAGTGAGTTTAGCTGCAAGTCTAACGTTTACTCCATTTTTACCAATAGCGAGTGAAAGTTTGTCATCTGCAACTATAACTTGACTCATATTAAGACTATCATTCGTTTCAACTGAAAGAACTTTTGCTGGGCTCAAAGCTCTTGCAATATATTCAAGTGGATCAGTAGAATATTCAACAAGGTCAATTTTTTCTCCATTAAGCTCATTTACGATAGTGTTGATTCTAGTGCCTCTGTTTCCAACACAAGTTCCAACTGGGTCAATGTTTGGTCTATCAGTAAAAACTGCCACCTTGGTTCTGTTTCCTGGATCACGAGCGATATTTTTAATTTTAACTTCGCCACTTGCAATTTCTGGAATTTCAAGTTCGAATAACTTACGAACAAAACCTATGTTACTTCTAGAAACTTGAATTTGAGGTCCACTGTAAGTGTCTTTGATTTTTTTCACATAAACTTTAATTCTGTCACCGATTTGGAATTTATCGCCAGGAATTTGGTCACTTTTCATTAAAGCACCCTCAGTATGAGTTCCTGGAATTTGAACATAAACATTGTCGCCATCAATTCTTTTCACAATGGTTGTTAAAAGCTCGTCCTCTTTTTCAGAAAGTTCATTTGCAGCATTTTGTCTTTCAAGTTCGCGAAGTTTTTGCATAACAACTTGCTTAGCAGTTTGAGCAGCAATTCTTCCGAAATCTTTTGTGGTTTCTTCCACTGCCACAATATCGCCTACTTTATGTGATTTTTTAATTTGTCTCGCGTCTTCTAAAGAAATTTGTTTGTCAGGATCCTCAACTTCATCAACTACAGTTTTATAAGAGAAAATTCTTATAGTGTTACGCTCTGGATAAAGTTTAACCATAGCACTTTTAGCTTCGCCATACATTTTCTTATAAGCAGAAGTGAGTGCCGTCTCAAGCGTTGCAATAAAAGTTTCTTTATCAATTTTTCTTTCTTGTTCAAGGTCGTCTAATGCCTTAAAAAAATCTTTGTTTACCATTTTTATCTCCTTAAAATTTAATAACAAGTTTAATGTTTGCAATTTTATCTCTATCAAAAGTTTTATCGCCGTCTTTTAATGTTAAAGTCACAGTTTTTTCATCAAAATCTGACAAAACACCCTCAAAAACTTTTTGACCATCTAGTTTTGAAAACAGTGTAAGAGTTACTTCTTGATTTAAATTTCTTCTCAAATCTCTGTCTGTCTTAAGAGGACGATCTAACCCAGGACTTGAAACAACCAAAGTGAAAGGTTTATCATCTGTTGGATTAAGTTCATCAATAATTGGATCGATTTTTTTATTGACAATTTCGCAGTCATCAATAGTGACCCCTTCTTCTTTGTCAATAGTAAAAATTAGATTCATTCCATCAAACTCTTTGACATATTCAACATCAACAAGGTCGTATCCCATTCCCTCAATGATAGGGCGCAATTTTTCCTCACAAATTTGTTTGACTTTTGCCATAAATCCTCCTATTAACACAAAGAGTGAGCAAAACTGCCCACTCCCTGCCACTAGATATAAGTATTATAACCTATAAAAAGATAAAAATCAAGTAATTTTGAAAAAATTTTAATAAATAAGTTGTTTATTTTGCCATATTTAGTTTCAAAAGCACTTGAGCGGTTGCAAAAGCATCATTCCAAGCTCTATGTGCTCCTTTCAACTCTATTCCAAGCGCTTTGGTAACTGTTCCTAAATTAAATCTAGAAATCTTCAGCCTAGAAACTCTGGCTTCGTTCATGGTGTCGATAATATCATTGTCAAAATATAAATCGTAATACGCACCAAATCTTTTAATAAATTTTATGTCGAAGCCTATAACATTATGCCCACACAAAACACAGTCTTTTGAAAACTCATAAAATTGTTTTATTACTTGCTCTATTGGTGGCGCATCTTCCACCATATCGTTTGTAATATGCGTAAGCTCAGAAACTTCAGGAGGAATTTCAATAGTCGGCTTTACAAATGTAGAGAATTTTTCGACAATGTTGCCATGCTCAATTTTGACAGCTCCAAGTTCAATAATTTGGTCAATATCGGAATTTAAACCAGTCGTTTCAATATCAAACACAACAATTGTGTTATTCATAATTTTACTATTGTATTTGTCAACTTTTCCGAACATATTGTCTTGCTCTAATGCTCCAAGCCTTTCAATTTCCACTTCCTTGTATGGTTCATCTTCTTTTTCTTGTTCTAATTGCGCTTCAATTTCACTTGCAAGAGCTATTTTGTCAATATAAAGCGTTAATCTGTTTGTGATCCCCATTCTAACATCGCCGTGTAAAAGAAGGAACATATTTTCTTCCAATGCATCTAAATCGCGTTCATATTTTTTCGGACAAAAATAAATGCAATCTATTTTTCCATGCCTATCTTCCAATTTAAAAGAAAAATATGCTTTTTGTTGACCTGCTCTTGCACCTTTTTTGATGACAAAATCTTTTCTTTCAAGTTTTGATATGTAGCCTGCAACAATAACGGAAAGCTTAGGACTCACAATGTTTGAAAGAAATTCTGGTTTAGGAGGAATATCTCCTCCGACAATATTTTTAATCACTAAAACATCATATCTTTGAATCTTTTTAGCAAGAGTTTTAATTTGAATATTGTCGATGTCAACATCGTCAACTTTATCTGCACAAGGCTCTACAGTCACAATAAATTCAGTCAAATAGTTATTTTTTAATTCCTTTGCAAGATAGTTTGCCACTTTATTGTTAGCAATAAAATCGTTTATTCTTGGACTCACTTTTAAAATTATTTCAACATCTAAATTAGAAATTTTTATTTCTACATCTTCGTTTTTGATATAAGTATTTAATAGTTTAAATTTTTCTTCGAAAATCTCAAATATGGTTTTTCGAATAACTTTTTCTTCAACATAAACTTTTAGAAACTTTATTTTAAGTTCAAATTTTGAAAGTTTCAACTTTTCTTTAATAAAATCAATAATTTCTTTCTTCTCTTCATCCTTTAAATTATCTTTACTTGAAGGATACAAAAAAGTTATGGTGCATAAATTATGTGCTGATGACACCACAACATTTTTAAGATATAAATCGGAGTATTTTTCACCGAAAAAATTTAAAAATTCTTGTTCAAAATTCATATTAATGATTTTAAACTATTTTATTCATTTTGTCAAGAAAAAAATAAGTTGCAACCTGCAACCTATTTTACAATATAAAGTGCAATATGTCCACAATGACGACAAAGGCAAAAAGAATGCAGATGCCGACAAAATGAATGGTATTTTCCACCTTTCGATTTATCGGTTTTCGCCGTATCCATTCGATCGTGGTAAATAAGACATGTGCCCCATCAAGAGCCGGGAAAGGTAAGAGGTTAAAGACGGCAAGATTTGCAGAAATCAGTGGTATAAAGATGAGCATATTTGCGATATTTTGTTGTGAATATTCTGCCATAGTGGCAATGGTCGTGATGGTTCCACCCATTTCGGTTATTGGAATTTGGAAAGTGATAAGCATCCACAAACTTTTAAGAACTACCCATGCAAAGCCAAATGCCATAGAAAAGGAACGCCCAAGCCCTTCAAAAAATCCATACCTATATGCCGTTGTGCAAGGTTCGCCAACAATGTCACTTTCCAGCCCAATGACATAGGCTGTTACTTTTGTAGTTTCTCCTGTTTCATCATCAATTTGTGTTATTGTGTAAGGCTCAACAGCAACCACAAGTTCAACATCTTTTCCATCACGTGTCACAACCATTCGAAAAGAATAGCGAGAACCTTCTATATAATCTTCACTTTCATAAAATTCTTTAGCCTCTTGCTTTTGTTTAGTAATAGCCGAATTAAAGGTATCGCCAAAAGCAAAATCAATATTAGTTCCGTCAACACTGCGGACAATGTCGCCTTCTTGATAGACGCCTACATTTATATAATTGCTGTAATTGATAATTTGCGGAGTATCATAGCCGACGGTGCATAGAAGAATCCAAGAAAAAATTATTGCGGTAATAAAATTCATGGTAACGCCCGCCAAAAAGACAATTATTCTTTTCCATGGTTTTTGATTATTGAAAGACTGTTCGTCGCCTTTTCCGTCCTCTTCCTCGCCATAAAAAGAACAATATCCACCAAGTGGAAAAATACGGAGCGAAAATTTTTCTCCTGTTTTTTTAGAGGTATGAGAAAATATGGCTTTACCAAAACCGATAGAAAATTCAGTAATTTTAAATTTAAGAATTTTTCCCGCAATATAGTGTCCCAGTTCATGCACAAGAACCATAAACAAAAGGACAACAATAGCAAGAAGAATATAAAGAAAAGTCATCATAAATCTATCCTAAAAACATAATTGTGAAAAACTGACTTATCTTGAGTTTGTAGTTTTGAGATTAATTTTATTATTTTTAATTCAAAATTAATTATAATGCAAAAATCCAGAATGCAAGTAAAATATATGGAGCGATAAAGATGTAAGAGTCGATTCTGTCAAGAAGACCGCCATGACCTGGAATAAATCTACCGCTGTCTTTCACACCAGCTCTTCTTTTGATAATAGATTCAAACAAGTCACCACATATGGCAATAACTGAGCCTACAAGCACGATGATTAAGTATCCCCAAATTGGAAAACTTGACCAAAGGAAATCATAACCAGAAATATTTGCAAAAATAAGCCAAACACAACTAGAAAGTAAAATTGACCAAAGGATTCCGCCGACTGTTCCAGAAACTGTCTTTCCAGGACTTACTCGTGGACACAATTTTTTACCGCCAATAAGAGAGCCTGTGAGCATGGAAAATGTGTCGACAAACATAGGAATTAATATAGCTGTAAACAAAACCAAAATAGAAATATCAACACTTAAGTCAACGAATTTAGTAAGTGCAAGTTCGTTGATATGATTTACAAAAATGAAGAATAAGAAGAAAAAGGATGGATAAACAAAAATAATTAAAGTGTTAAGGCACTTTTTAAATAAAAACTTTGTTGTAGACATATTTTTTACTTCACGAGTAGCCATTTCACTTAGAATTTTCTTACGCGTGCAAAGTCCAATTAAAAATGCTCCTAAAACTGTGAGTAGCATTAAGCCAATATCAATTAAGATAGCCCATAGAACCCAATAAATATCACTGTTTGCACCTGCATAGAAAACACAAACAAGGTTCACAGCAAGAATAACTGCTGGAAATATAACCGATAAGACTTGATAATTGTAAAGTTTAGTTTTTGCCATAAGTTTAGACATTTCATAAGCGGCAATACAAGCTAAAACTCCAAAAAGTGCATCAAAGAAATACGCGCCAAAACTTGGAACGGTAATCTTTAAAACAAAAAGTATTGCTAAAATTAAAACTATAAGTATTGATGAATAAACTCGTTTTTTCATTAATTTCCTCCGAATCTTCTGTTACGTTTAGAATAAATATTTAAAGCTTTATATAATTGTCTTTTATTGAATGCTGGCCAGCAAACTTTTGGAAAATACATTTCACTATAAGCAAGATGAAAAAGCATAAAATTAGAAATTCTCATTTCTCCACTCGTTCGAATAACAAAATCTATATCTGGAGCGGGAAAAGAGTATAAATTTTTAGAAATATCTTCCTCAGTCACTTTTTTAATACCACTTTCAATAAGTTTGTTTACCGCATGAACAATATCGTCTCTTCCGCCATAATTGAGTGCTAAGTTGACTACAAGCCCAGTATTATTTTTGCTATTTTTCACTGCTTTTATAATTCTTTTTTGAATTTCATTTGGAAAACGAGAGATGTCACCCATAGCCACAAATTTTATATTCCAATTTTTAAAATCTTCTTCGTTTTCGTCAAACATTGTAGAAACTATTTTAAAAATGGCATCAATTTCTTCTTGTTCTCTGTTCCAATTCTCCGTGGAAAAAGCGAAAAATGAAGCATATTTGATTTCTTCGATTTTAGACAACTCCTTAATTATCTCTACAAGCCTATCTGCGCCTTTTTTATGTCCATAAAATTTAGGAAATCCTCTTTTTTTTGCCCAACGCCTGTTTCCGTCCATAATAAAAGCAATGTGAGTTGGATATGATTTTATATTTTTCATAATACCCCTATTAAACTTTCATAACCTCGTCTTCCTTCTCACTTGCAAGGGTATCTGCAAGAGATGTGTATTTATCTATCATCTTTTGAACGTCTTTTTCTGCCTGAGCAAATTCGTCCTCGGATAAAGCACTGTCTTTTTTGAGGTCTTTTAAGATATCAAGACTGTCACGACGAGCATTGCGCATAGTAACCTTGGTTTCTTCAGCTATTTTCTTGACTTGCTTTACAATTTCCTTTCTTCTCTCTTCTGTCAGCATAGGAAAAACAAGTCTAATAGTTTTTCCGTCATCAGTTGGAGTGATGCCAACATCTGCTTGAATTATTGCCTTCACAACATTTTTAATTTGGCTTTGGTCCCAAATGTTAATGTTAAGAATTCTTGCTTCAGAAACCGAAATTGTCCCCATTTGGTTAATAGGAGTCATAACGCCATAATATTCCACCATAACCTTGTCTAAAATGTGAGGATTTGCTCTTCCCGCTCTTATAACAAGATATTCATTTTGTTGGTGAGAATATGCTTTTACTAAATCTTCCTTAAGTGTTGAAAAAATTTCATCAACCATTTCGTTCATAAAAATCTCCTTATCTAGTTCATTATATATTAAAAGCAAAAATTTTGCAAATAAAATTGCAAGAAAACAAGAAAAGGCGAAAAAATATAAGATTAAATATGCTCCAAATTTTATGCGAGTATTTAAAAATAACATAAAATTGAATTATTGCACAAAAATTAAAGCCACGCTGTAATAATCGCGTGGCTTAAACTAAAAGCTTATTTTCCAGCCATTTGCTTTGCAACTTCTTCTGCCAAATTATCGTTTCTCTTTTCCAAACCTTCGCCAAGTTCATAACGAACAAAACGACGAATAGAAATTTTTTCTCCGATTTTCAAAGTTGCCTCTGTCAAGATATCTTTAATGGTTTTACTGCTATCTTTAACAAAAGGTTGATTAAGAAGGCAAACATCTTCATAATACTTCTTAATTCTTCCTTCGATCATTTTTTCAACGATATTTGCTGGTTTTCCTTCGTTGAGTGCTTGAACTTTCAAAATTTCTTTTTCAGCATCAAGTTCAGCCGTTGGAACTTCAGCTTCAGTAACATACTTAGGATTTGCAGCAGCAATGTGCATAGCAATATCTTTAACTAAAACTTGGAAATCATCGCTTTTAGCAACAAAGTCGGTTTCACAGTTAACTTCAACAAGAACGCCGATTTTTCCGCCCATATGGATATATGAAGCAACCAAACCTTCAGAAGCGATTCTTCCTTGTTTCTTATCAACAGCCTTTAATCCTCTTTCACGAAGAATAACAATAGCCTTTTCAAAATCTCCGTTGGCTTCAGTGAGTGCATTTTTACATTCCATCATCCCAACACCTGTTTGTGCTCTTAATTTAGCAACATCTTGTGCAGTAAAACTCATAAATTTAATCTCCTTTTAATTATTCTGCATCAGTTTTTGCAGTTTCAGTTTTTTCTTCTTTAACTTCTTCCGAAGTTTCAGCCTTTGCCTCAGCTTTTTCCTCTTTAGCCTCTACCTTTTCTTTCTTTTGAGCAGGTTTTTTCTTAGGTTTTTTGTTAGTTTTCTTAACTTCTTCTCCTGCTTCAGCGAGTTCTAAACTAGGTTTAGCCTCAGTGAGTAAACTTTCAAGGTCAACCTTTTCGTCTTCACTTTCGTTTTCGTCTTTCTTCATTGAAACGCCTTCTCTTGCTTCAATAACAGCATCAGCAATAGCGCTTGCAATGAGTTTAACAGAGCGAATAGCATCATCGTTACCAGGAATAACCACAGTAACATTTGAAGGGTCGCAGTTTGTATCAACGAGAGATACAACAGGAATATTCAAAATGTTAGCTTCGTGAACGCAGATTTTTTCGTTTGTAGGGTCAACAACGAAAAGAACGCCAGGAAGTTCGCGCATTTCTTTAATTCCGCCAAGATTTTTCTCAAGTTTATCTCTTTCTTGTTTTAAAAGAGCAACTTCTTTTTTAGGAAGAAGGTCGAATTCTCCAACTTTTTCCATTTGATTAAGCTTGTTTAATCTTTCAATTCTGTTTCTGATAGTTTTGAAATTTGTCAAAGTTCCGCCGAGCCAACGAGTGTTAACATAAAACATTCCGCATCTTTCAGCTTCTTCTTTAACAGCTTCTTGCGCTTGTTTTTTAGTTCCCACGAAGAGAACAGATTTACCGGATGCAACGACATCACGAACGAATGAGTAAGCCTTATCAACTTGCTCAGATGTAACTTCAAGATTTAAAATGTGAATATCATTTCTGGCAGTGAAAATGTATTGTTTCATTTTAGGGTTCCACTTTCTTGTCTGATGACCGAAGTGAACGCCAGCCTCTAGAAGTTGTTTCATTGAAATAACTGACATAATAAATAACCTCCTTGTTTTTGTCCTTCCCCAAAGTTTTTAACTCTTTAAACCAACCCAAGATTCCTCTTTTGCCTTATGATAAATTCAAAATAAATCTTAACAATTTCTAAGTTAGTAAAATTTAACATAGAAAATACAGAATCATAAAGCGTTCAGGCAACCGATTCAAAAATGTTCTTTGAGTGCATATTTGTCTCAATGACGCGATGATTATAACATAAAGAAAAAATAAAAGCAAGCATTTTGAGCAAATTAAAAAAGAATTATTTTAAGTTTTAATGTTTTAATTCTTACAATTACATAATTATAAAAGTTTAAATTCTCTAGAAGTTACACGTTTGAAATTCATTACATGCACTTATTTATTATATTTTTTGCCCGACAAAATAGTAAATGCACGATAAATTTGTTCAAGTAACATAATTCTAAAGAGATTGTGAGGAAATGTCATTTTGGAAAAAGAAATTTTATTTTTGATGGTATTTTTAACCTCTTCGCTAACACCATAAGAACCACCAATAACAAATGTTAATTTTGAAGTTTCGTTTGCCACATTTTTTATGTTTTCAGCAAATGAAGCACTAGAAAATTGTTTTCCTTCAATATCACAAAGGTATGTACAAGAGGAAATATTTTTTAATATCTCTTCTCCTTCTTTTTGTTTAATCACTTCCACATTTTCATATTTATTTTGTTCTTTAAGTTCAATAATGTTTACTTTACAAAATGCTGATAGGCGTTTTAAATATTCATTTTGTTCGTCTAGAGAAAATTTTTCTTTCAAATTTCCAACACAAACAATATTAATCGTCATCATAAAAGCCCCCAAATGAGAGTAAAAAGAGTAACTGCCGACATCAAAACAATGGAAGCAATTAAGAGGATTTTTGTTCTAGTTTCCATTTTTTCGCGTTTTGGTTTTTGAATAACAAAATTTTCTGGATTTTCCTGAATTTTGTCTTTTAATTCCTCAAGTGAAAGAAAAGCAAGTCCTTTTTCTTCATCTGTTAGAAAGTCATCATATGACTCCCCACTTTTTATTTTCTGAATATCGTTGAAAAAGCCTACGCGAGAGACAAGTTGTTGCACCGCCTTTTGTTTTGCTTTAAAGCCGTCTTCAAAGCTATATTTAATAAGAAGTCGAACAAGATATAAAAGCAAAACAACCAAAACCAAAACGATAATAAAGATTAAAATAAAGCCGACTAAAGCATTATTCGCTGTAATTTCGTTTAATTTCGCAAATAAACCGCCTTGAATCGTGTTCGTGGCAGTGAGATAAGACAAAAGCACTCCGATTCCGTTGTTCATAAAGTGGATTATCATGCATGGATACACGCTTTCTGTGATATACAACACAAAATTGAGAAAGATACCGATAATGGTTGCATAAAAGAATTGTTCAATATTCATGTGGAGCAGTCCAAACATAAGACCAGTCAATAGAATATTATTTTTCATACCCATTCCAGTATTGCCAAAAAGGAGCATGCCACGATGCAAGTTTTCCTCACATATTGCCGGCAAAACCGCTGTGAAGATAAGGCCAAGCACTAGAGTCCAAATTGTCACATTTCCTGTTGACGAAGAGGAAGAAAATTCATAGCCCATACTTGTCAAAATTGCGTTGAAAAAACTGGCAATAAAGATATTTAAAAAATAGACAACAACTCCAAGCCCAATTGAAATTAATATAACCCTGAAAGAAACTTTTGTGTAAGAAAAATTATATAACGTCTTTTTTAAGCTTTGCTTTGTCAAAAATTTAAACATAAAAATGGAAAAGAAAAAGAGTATGCCAAGTTGCAAAATGCCATTGACAATATAAGTGCCGTAGTCTCCTAAAAATGATAAAAGCCCAAAATAGTTTAACATTCTTATAGTAACAAAAATGCAAACAACAATAAAATATATTAAACTAGACGCAAAAGCATATTTCTTTCCCACACTAAACCTCTAAATTATTGTATTACCCCATGACCGCATTTATAACAATAAATATAATTGAAAGTGCGATTCCGGCATACATCGTCAGTGGAAGTTTGCCAATAAAAATCGGATCTTTTCCAACGTATTCTTCACCTTCCGTCGCACTGTCCGCGAAATCTTTTTTTCGAAGATAGAAAAAGTAGAAAAGGAAGAACAATACACCAACAACAAGCGCCAGAATAAGTGAAACCACAACATAAACCGCTCCCACCGTCAAATTTAAATTAATGGCACCAATGTTCATTAAATATTGAATTGTCACTGTTGTCAAATTATTGAAAAAGTGCATTAAAATTGGATAGATAAGATTATTCGTCTTATTCATTAAAATTGCAAACACACAGCCCATAATGAACGGATAGATAAACTGATTTATATTTTGATGAATAAGCGCAAACAGTAGACTTGACAATATTATTGCCCAAATACTGCCAATTCCTCTTTTAAGTCCATTAAAAATCATCCCTCTAAAAATAAGTTCTTCGCAAATTGCCGGAACAGCAGCAAAAAAGATAACATAAAAGACATACCAACCAAAATTATTGAGTGGAATTGGATTTGGATCGGTTGTAATTCCCCACATGTCAAATAGTGTGCCAAAACAGCCCTCAATAAGTCCATATAGACAAATTACAAAAATTATACCAAAAACTGCAGATATAACCGCTACAACTGGATTTATCTTTTTAAATTTAACTTTTGCCGCTTTTAAGGATATGCGATTAACTTTGTTGTAGGTAAAAAATAGACAAATAAACGAAATTTGTGAAATAAGAGCATATGGAATGGAAAACCAAAGATAATTATCATAAAGAGTCCTTATCCAACTCTCACCTTCAGTAAATGCGATTCCCACACCACGAGCTATAGCATAGCCTATAAACGAAAAAACAAGCGAAACCACAAAAGGCAATAAGAGAGCAAAAAGGAAAACCTTTCCTGCATCATTTGTGTTATAAAAATTGCGTTTTGCAACTGTTTTTTTGAAATCTTTTATATCAATATTTTTTTCCATAGTCAAAATATAGCACAATTTAAGAAAAAAAACAAGAATATTAGTGGACTTAAAAAAATTTTTGAGTTAAAATATTTGCATGAAAGAAAATTTAGAATTTATGGAAATTGCCATTAATGAGGCAAAAAAAGGACTAAAAAAAGGTGAAGTTCCAATTGGAGCATGCGTCGTCAAAGCCGGCAAAGTAATCTCAAAAGGCTATAATATAAGAGAAAAATCTAAAAATGCTTTGAAACATGCAGAAATTATCGCCATTGAAAAAGCATGTAAAAAACTACATGATTGGCGTTTAAATGATTGCGAAATATACGTTACTTTGAAGCCATGCCCTATGTGTGCTGGAGCGATAGTAAATGCAAGAATAAAGATATGTTATTATGGCGCAGATGAAACAAACGCAAACGATAATCTTTGCGAGCAAATTTTTGAAAGCACTCGCCTAAATCATAAAACTATCCTCAAAAAAGAAGAAAAATATTCTTCAGTTTGTGCCACACTTTTAACAGAATTTTTTAAAAATAAAAGAAAATAAATATTTAAAAAAATAATTAAAATTCTCAAAAAAACTATAAAAATTTAAAAAAACAATTTAAAATTCAAAATAAACAAAAAATTTTAAAGAAAGAATTTAAAATTCAAAATAAACAATAAAAAAATTTAAAGAAACTCAAAATAAAACATTTTGTTAAATTAGACCATAAAAATAAATCTTATTCTTCTTAAACTTTTCGAAATCACTTGACTTTTTATAAAATTTCAAGTAAAATAACTTTTACCGAGATAGATGGGGAGTTAGCGGTGCCCTGTAACCTGCAATCCGCTATAGCAGGATTGAACGCTTGCCTAGGAGTAATTTGGTTGAAGATGTGCGTGGTGTGTAGGCGATGAAATCAAGGTCTTATGCAATTGGTAACTCTGAACCATGTCAGATCCTGACGGAAGCATCATTAAGGAGACCTATCGATGTGCCATAAGGTTGCTTTGGTGGAGTTTAGACACTATCGAAACAGTCAGTCAATTTATTTCGAAGCATTCTCTCGGTTATCAAGAAAAGCAAGGCTAACCCTTGCTTTTTTTGTTTTATAACGTAACGAACAAAATCATAATATCATGCCATAGCAAATAAATAACGATAATATCCTACTACAACAAATCAATTTTTAAGCACTAATTAAGAAAAATTATAAACTGTCAGCAACTTTTTTGATTTCTTTTTTCATATCTTTTTTAGCTTTTTCAAGTTTAGGCTCTACTTTTTCTTTCATCATATCCATTTCTTTTTTAACAGACTTTTCAGCTTTATTTACAAGCTGTTTAGTTTCTTGCGAATGTTTATAAAGTAAAGCTCCTGTAATAAGCCCTGCACCAAAGCCAATTATAGTCATAAATTCTTTCATAACGACCTCCTAAAAATAGGATTTGCAAAAAACGACAAAATATGCACAAAGATGTCGCCTGTTTCTAAAAAGATAAATTTAAAATGAAATTTTTTGCTAAAAAATTAAACAAAATCTTAAATTTATTTTTATATTTGAAATTAAAATATTTCATACTCGAAATACTCACCTTCACAAAAAAGGAAAATTTCCTTTTATTCTCATCTTTATAGTGACTAAAAAACATACCGCATTGACATCAAAAAAAGCACACCACAGTGTGCTAAATTTTGTATAAATCCAATAACTTGATTAAACGTGAAAAGTCTACTTGTGCATTGACATCGACAATTAATTTTTCTTTAAAAATCGATTTGGTGTTGTCGTAAATGGAACGAATAGCAGAAACATCAACTAAACGAATATAATTTGAAATATTAATAAAAGTTTGATATAAATCGTTGCTATAAAGACTGTCAGGACAAGCGCATAAGAGGCTTTCAATTAGAATTTGATTAGGAATCTTGTTGAACGCTTTAGAATATAGGCTGTTGTAAATTCTAACCATATCAACAAAGTTTTCGCCACAAGTTTCATACTTTTTATTAAGATTTTTAAATCTTTGCTTTAAATCAATGTCATAAAATTTGTTTTTTCTGCCATTGTAAAGCTTGTAAACATCATTTTTGTCATCATAAAGGCAAACATAAATATTAACTTTGACATTTGAACCCAAATCTTCTCGACCGATAATTGAAATATGATCTTCATATTCATAAATTATTGTGGTAGGAGTTACAAAATTGGATATTTGATTCACAATATCAGTTTTAAGATCATCAATAGTGTATTTAGATAAAGTCCTTGTCGGAAGATTAACATTCTCTTCATCATTTTTCTTTTTTTTGCGTTTAGGCTTGTTTCTTGAAATTCGCCAAGCTCGAACAAACCTGTTCCAAAGATTTTTAAAAAAGTGTTTTTTCTCAAGTGAATTAAGTTCAATTTCTTTATTCGGAATACCAAGAAAATAAGTATACTCACTGTTGGAACATACAGCACCCAAATAAATTTCATTGACAGGTAATAAGCTTATTTTATCTATTTGAATAAAAGAAGATTTAACAGCAAGCTCTTTCATCGATTCAGTAACAAGATAGTATACAAGATTATTGATATTTTCAACAAACTCGTTATTTGTGCTGTCTCTAAGACCTTCAATTAATTCTTTATTTAAATTATATTTCATAATTCACCTTTATCTATATATAGTGTATTATGCAGTGCATAACACTCTATAATTTGTGTTTTTGCTAATTATTTTACAGACATGATATGAACGCAAAGATCGACTAGTTTGTTTGAATATCCCCATTCGTTATCATACCAAGCAACAAGTTTAACATAAGTTGGATCAAGCATAATTCCGGCATTAACATCAAAAATGCAAGTTCTTGGATCGCCTATAAAATCACTGGAAACGACAGCTTCATCTGTCCAACCTAAGATACCTTTCATTTCGTTTTCACTTGCCTTTTTAACAGCTTTTACAATTTGTTCATAAGTTGTTTCTTTTTTAAGAATACAAGTAAGGTCAATAGAAGAAACATTAAGAGTAGGCACACGGTAGCTCATACCAGTCAGTTTGCCTTGGAGTTTTGGATAAACCACTCCGACTGCTTTTGCCGCTCCTGTCGATGAAGGAATGATGTTATACGATGCTGCTCTCCCTCCACGCCAGTCTTTTTTACTTGGACCGTCAACAGTAAGTTGTGTGGCAGTTGTGGAGTGCACTGTGCTCATAAGTCCTTTTTCAATTCCAAAAGCCTCATCAATGACTTTAACAAGTGGAGCAAGACAGTTTGTGGTGCAGGATGCGTTAGAAACTATTTTCATATCTGGAGTGTATGTTTTTTCATTGACCCCCATAACAAACATTGGCATTTCTTTTCCTGGTGCAGACACGACAACTTTCTTGGCTCCTGCTTCCAAATGAGCTTTAGCACCCTCGTAAGAGGTAAATTTACCTGTGGATTCTATAACTACATCAACATTATCATTAGCCCATGGAATAAGTGCTGGCTCCTTTTCTGCATGGAAAGATATTTTCATTTTCCCAACGCAAAGCTTGTCGCCTTTAACTTTAACTTCTTTATCAAAATGTCCATGAATAGAATCGTGCTCCAATAAATATTTTGCATAATCCACTGTCAAAAACGGATCGTTAATAGCCACAACTTCCACATCTTCACGATTTGAAATAACTCTAAGAGCTAATCTTCCAATTCTTCCAAAACCATTAATACCAACTTTAATCTTTTTCATAAAAAACTCCTTTTAAATTAAAAACTAAATTATTTCTTCTGCTCGGCCATATCTCAATTTACCTACAGAAACCGTCCGCGCTAAATTTAATATAGCGATCATAAAGAAAACAAAACCAATGAGAGTCATTGTAAATGCTAATAGCACCATTATTACAGTATTTCCAAGTGCTGTGCAAAGTAAAACAGAACACATTACGCAAATTACAAAGAACAAAAAGAAACTCAAAAAATTCACAGCCGCTGGAAGTCTTTCATATTCTTTTTTTGCAGGTTTACACGATGTTTCAACCTCACCTAACGATAAACCGACGAATCTGTTAATCCTTGAAATATATGACAAATTGGTAAGAGCAGAGATAAGCTCAAACATATTCTCTTTGAACAATACTGCTGAAATATCTTCAAAATAATAAAATGCAAGCAACCGTCTTATCGCGTTTTTCCAAAAATTTTTCCACATTTGAGAAAAGTTGTTTCTACTTTTATTCAAAATTACAATATCCTCTTCTTTACGAAGCATATCCAAGAATTCAGATTCTAAAAGAGGACGCCGTATAACCATAATTCCGCCTCTTTCTTTAGGAATGGTGTGAAGAGAGTTAATTATCTCTTCTTTTGCACTTTTGGCTTTAAAATATTTAATATCAAAGTTTGAATAATTATCTTCAATTTTAAATCTTTCGTCCACACCGAGATAAACTTTAACATCCTTCCTTTTAGAAAGATATTCAAACATAGTTTTATAATCTTCGATGCGTTCCACTATTGGAAGAATAATATTTATCATTTTATATCCCCCGAAATCTTTTTAATTCGTCTAGCGTGTCTGCCACCCTCAAAGGATGTCGTAAGAAAGACTTTGATAATGGCGATTGCTTTTCGTTTTTTAATAAATCTTGCAGGCAGACACAACACGTTTGCGTCATTGTCTTTTCTTGCCAGCATAGCCATTTCAGGTGTCATGCAAAGCGCGGCACGAATTTTTGGATTTCTATTTGCCGCCATGCTCATTCCAATTCCTGTTCCACAAATAAAAATGCCAACATTGTTCTTATTTTCTAAAACTTTTTCCACTCCACTCTTAGCAAAATCTGGATAATCAACAGGCTCCTTGCTGTAAGTTCCGACATCAATGGTAATTATGTTCTCTTCGTTAAAAAAGGTTTTAAGCTGTTCTTTAAGTTCGTAACCTCTGTGGTCACTTGCCATAATAATCATAAATCACCTCTCATTTTCTCAATTTTGTCCAATAATAAATCCACATTTTTTTCTATCATTCTACACGTTAAGCGGTAGACGTCTTCAGACTGCCCATAAGGATCAGGAACTTCACCATACAAATCTTTAAAAGATAGACATTTTTTGGAAGGAACCCTATTTTTATGGTTATCAGTTACCGCCACATAAAGAACGTTCGGCTTAATTTTGCCAAGTTTTACACTTTTTCTATCACGAGCATCATAGCCTAATTCTTTCAAAACTTTTTTTGTATTTGGATTTATATTTTCTTTTGTAGCAAAAAGACCGCATGAGGAAAATTTTATATCTTTCATTTTTCTCAATTTTGCTTTTTTTCGGGCTATTCTTTCAGCCATAACAGATCTACAAGTATTTCCCGTGCAAACAAAACAAATTTCAACCATATCCATCCTTACATATTTTCGCTAAATGTTATCTAGATAAAATAATTATACCCTAAAAATAAAAAAAAGCAAAATAAATTTGCTTATTTTTAAAATTTCTTGTATGAATATTAAGATTTTCTTATTTTTTTATAGTATAACGTAAAGGTTTATACAATTTATCCAAATTATACTTTTCTCTAACCTTTGGTAAAAAGATATGAAGAGTCACAACATTAAAATCAAAAACTATCCACTCGCCTTTAGTGTAGCCCTCGATTTTATCTTGATAGCCATATTTTTGAGCTATTAAGTCAGCAACATTTTTACTTTGTTGAGAACTATTTGCCGTGGCAATAATGATAAATTTTTCCACTTCACTGTTTTCAACATTATAAAGTGAAATATTCTTCAATTTATTGTCCTCAAGGAATTTAAAAAGTTCTTCAACCTTAATCATATTAAAATTTTAGCAATATTTTTTTATTTTGTCAAGAAAAAGGTGTAATAATTAAGGTTAAATCTAAAAATCTTGTCAAAAATTAGTTTATGAGAAAAATAAATTTTATCTTTCAAGAAGTTTTAAAAGTATTTCTTATCTTTTTAATCAGTTTTATTTGGTTAAGATATTTTATTCGTCAACTTGTTTTATCCATGGTTATCAGTGCAATATTGACCACGCTTATTTACCTAATACTTTTCTTTATTAAAAGAAAAAAGAAAAATAAAGAAGGACTTAAAATAAAAGAGAAAGAAGAGGCAGAAAATATGTTTTTATCTCTTGCGTGTGATAACAACAAAATGGACTTTTTCTTAAAACTTGCATCTAGTAAACATAAAAATGTCAAAAAGTTTTCAAAATTTCTCATAATTTCACATGAAAACAACACTAAAACACTGCTTTTTCCCAAAATGGATTTTGAACCCTTGACAATTCCTAATTTTGTGGATATATACAAAAAAGTGCAAGGAAAGGCTGAAAAAGTTGTTATCTTGTGCCATTCCTATGACAAGGAAGTTTTATCCTTTTCCAAACATTTTGGAATTTGTTTCCTTATTTTTGATAGATTTGAAACTTACGAAAGACTATATAAATATTATGATATTTTCCCAGAAATTAAAGAAAGTTATAAAAAAGATAAAATGTTGACCTTTAAAGATTTTATCGCATTTTCCTTCAATAAAAAAAGAGCAAAAGGATATTTGCTCTCAGCCTTTTTGCTTGCACTGTCTGCAATTTTCGTTCGAACAACAATTTATTACACTATAGTTGCCACTCTATTAGTTGTTTTTGCAATTATTTCACAATTTAACACCAAATTTAACTTTAAAGAAGATAAAGAAATTTTATAGAAATTAGAGTAAAAATTGATTTTTAGAACCTATTCTTTAATTTATTATTAAGGCAATTCAATGTGTTTAAAATTCTTTTTGGTTGATTTTTTGTAAAGTATGATAATAGCACCAATAACTTGAACGATATCAGCATTAAGCATAGATGATAAATTATCAGCTATTTCTCTTGCCGTCATTTCACAGTTTTTTAGCACCTTTATTTTTATAAGTTCGCGAGCTTGTAAAAGTAGTTGCACAGAAGTGATGACATTTTCATTCAAACCATCCTTTCCAACTTGAACTACCGGATCTAGTGCATTACCAAGGCCTCTTAAATACGCTCTTTGTTTTGTTGTTATCATATTTTCTCCTTATTTTTTGTTTATTTTATGAAATAATTACTTAAATAAAATAATTAAAACCTCAACGCAGTCGCAGGCTGTTCTTCACGGCAACGATAGTTGCTTCTTCACGCGAGCGAATGCGAGTTCTTCACGGTGGCTATGCCACCTCTTCACAACTACAATGTTGTCTACTTAGTATAAACAAAAGTAATATCTTTAATAATCACCGTATCTCCGTCTTTTAAACCTTTTTCGATTAACATGTCAATAACACCCATTTCTTTAAGTTTTGTTTGAAAATAGGCAAATGAACGAGGATCGGAAAGTATAACGCCACGTGTTAAATTCTCAATTCTACCACCAAAAACCTCAAAACTTCCGTCATCATTGCGTTTAATTTCAATGGTTTGAATATCTTTCTTATCGAAATCAAAATCTTCCACTTGAAGTGCTGGCTTCTTTGGTATTTTCTTTAAATTTTCTAAAATCCTCTTTTTTAACTCATCAACACCACTATAAGTAATTGAAGAGATGCATATATAGTCTTTAATTTTGAATTTATCTTCAAATTTTTTAAGACGATTTTTTAATTCACTTTCATCTATTAAATCACACTTAGAAAATACCACAATTTGTTTAACGTCTTTTAAACTTTCTCGATATTTTACAAGTTCTTCATTGATTACGACATAATCATTAAGAAAATCTCTACCTTCGCTTTCGGAAATATCAATTAAGTGAACTAAAAGTCTAACACGCTCAATGTGTTTTAGAAAATAATGACCTAGCCCAAGTCCTTCACTCGCTCCTTCAATAAGTCCTGGTATATCAGCAACAACATAAGTTTCTCCCAAAACTTCCACAACGCCTAAATTTGGATATATAGTAGTAAAAGGATAATTAGCTATTTTTGGATTAGCATTTGAAATCACAGAAAGAAGTGTGCTTTTGCCAACATTTGGGAAACCAATAAGTCCAACATCGGCAATAGTTTTAAGTTCCAAAATCACTTCCTTCCCTTTTGTAACCTCGCCTGTTTGTGAAAAGGATGGTGCTTGTTTTATGGACGATTTGAAATAGTTGTTTCCATGTCCACCAGCACCGCCTTTCAGTGCTCTAAAGACCGCACCATTCTCGCTTAAATCAGCAATAATTTTGTCATTTTCTGGATTTATTAAAACTGTTCCGGTTGGCACAAAGATAATTTCATCTTTCCCGTTTTTTCCTGTCTGATTTTTCTTTGCTCCGTCTGAACCATTTTCAGCAACAAATTTTTTCTTAAAACGGAAGGAATAAAGAGTGTTTATGTCGTCAGTCGCTTTGAAAATAATATCTCCACCTTTACCGCCGTCTCCGCCGTCTGGCCCACCATTAGCAGTCATTTTATTGCGCAAAAAAGACACAGCGCCTTTACCGCCGTCTCCTGCTTTTATGGAAATCTTTACACGATCTAAAAACATAGCACTCCTTTATTTTGTTTTAATAATCAAATAATAAACATATTTACTATAATTAAACTTTCTTCTTTGCTTTTCCTTTACTATATTTTTCCACTTTTTCTAAGCAAAAACTATAAAACGGACAGCCTTCGCACTCTGGATTAATGGCCTTACACTTATATCTTCCAAACAAAACCATTCTTTTATGTAAACTAGCCCAATTTTCTTTTGGAAATGTTTTTTTCAGTTCTTCTTCACACACGTCCGGATTTTTTGTTTTTGCAAGTCCAAGCCTGTTTGACACACGAAGAACATGAGTATCGACAGGAATAGCATCACCTTTAAATGCCTCAATCATAACAACATTCGCCGTCTTTCTTCCAACTCCCGGAAGTGAACATAAATCTTCAAAACTGGAAGGAACCTCTCCGTTAAATCTTTCAAGTATTTCACGGCTAGCATTTTTAATAGCCACCGCTTTATTATGATAAAAACCGCACGAATGAATCAAATTTTCAAGTTGTTCAAGTGGCATATTCGCAAAATCTTCCGGTTTATTGTATTTTTTATACATTTCATTCGTCACTTCATTCACTCTCTTGTCTGTGCATTGAGCGGAAAGAATAACTGAAACCAAAACTTCAAAAGGTGTTTGAAAAACAAGTTCACTTTTGGCTTCCGGAAACATTTTTTCAAGTTCAGTTATTATTAAATTAACTTTTTTGTCCATAAATTCCTTCTTTATTTCATAAGTGGGAAAAGCACAGTGTCGCGAATGTTGTCAGTATCAAAAATAAACATTAAGAATCTGTCAATTCCGAATCCAAGTCCAGAAATTGGTGGCATACCATGTTCCATTGCAAGAAGGAAATCTTCATCAACGTCCATAGTTTCTTCATCACCAAGTGCCTTTTCTTCAAGTTGCTCTTCTAGTGTCTTTCTTTGAGTTATTGGGTCAACAAGTTCGGAATATGCTTTCACAAGTTCTGCTCCGCCCGCAACAATTTGGAAAACGTCGATAATTCTGTCATCCTTATCATTTCGTCTTGCAAGAGGAATCAAAACTGCTGGATAGTTATATAAAATGGTAGGATTAACAATTCCGGCACGGATTTTTCTTTTATAAATATAGTCAACTAAAGTTCTCACTGTCTTACATTCTTCAAGGTCGGCATATGTGAACATTTTTTTGTCGACAACAATTTTCTTTAATGCGTCAACATCGTCAATACCTAAAAAGTCACAGCCTAAAATTTCACGCATCTTAGCAACATAGTCAATTCTCTCCCACTCACAGTCAAACTCCACTTCCATACCTTGATATTGAACTTTTGTTGTTCCTAAACACTCTTTAAGCATTTTAACAACAAACTCTTTAAAGAATTTAATGTTATCCTCAAAATTCCAATAGGAAGCATACCACTCAACTTGTGTAAATTCTTGAAGGTGTGATGGATCCATACCTTCATTTCTGAAATCTTTACCAAGTTCAAAAACTCTGTCAATACCCGCACCGATACATTGTTTCAAATAACATTCAGTAGCAATACGAAGATTACATTCAATGTCTAAAGCATTGTGATGAGTAAAGAAAGGCTTTGCACTTGCGCCAGAAACACTTGTCTGAAGTATTGGAGTTTCCACTTCCAAAAAGCCATTATCTTCCAAATATCTACGAATAAAGGAAACCATTTTGCTACGAGTTAGGAAGATTTTTCTTGAATCCTCATTTGTAATAAGGTCAAGATAACGTTGACGATATTTTATTTCCGTGTCTTGAACTCCGTGGAACTTTTCAGGAAGTGGACGAAGAGTTTTAGATAAAAGCGTGATTTTTTCTGCTCTGACAGTCACTTCTCCTGTTTGCGTCTCATATACTTCGCCTTCCACACCAATAAAGTCACCAAGGTCTATCATTTTTTTGTAAAAATTATACGCTTCTTCGTCAAGTTCATTTCTACCAACAGAAATTTGAATATGAGCGTAAATATCTCTAATTTGGCAGAAACCAAATTTTCCCATAACACGACGAAAAACCATACGCCCAGCAATTTTGACTTTTTCGCCAAGTTTAGAGCGCGCTTCTTTAATAGTGCAAGTTCTTTCAAACTTTTCTTTGTATGGAATTTCTCCCATTTTTTTAAGTTCGTCGATTTTATTCTTTCTAACGTCAAATTCCGTTGATAATTGTTCCATTTTTGCCTCCAATAGTTAATAAATAAAATTCTTTAAAAGAATAACATAAATAATTAATTCTGTCAATTATTTTGAAAAATTATCAACTTTTCAGCATCAATTTAAGAAAATTTTAAAATTAAATCAATAAAAGTCACTTGCCTAAATTCATGAAAAATGCTAAAATAAGGCTCAAGAGGTGCAATATGATAAGAAAAACAGTGATAATCACCGGTGCTTCTGGTGATATTGGAAAAGCAATAGCAGAAAAGTTTGCAAATGCAGGCTACAACCTTGCTTTATGCTCCAATGCTCATAATGTTGAGTATGACGAAGAATTAAAAGATAAATGTAAAATTGAAATTAAAAACTATAAAATGGATATTTCCGACTATGCACAGGTTGAAAGCGTTTTTGAAAAGATATTTAAAGATTTTGACAGTGTAGATACTTTAGTTTGCAATGCTGGAATCAGCCAAAAACGTAAACTCATTATCGACGTTAAAAACGAAGAAATTGATGAAATCATTGACACAAATCTTAAAGGCACGATAGCCTGCACTCGTGAGTTTGTGAAAAACCGTCTTGATAAGGGTGGAAAAATAATTCTTATGAGTTCTTTTGTCGCAAACTATGGCTGTGCCTGCGAAAGTGTTTATAGTGCCAGCAAAAGCGGACTTATTGGCTTTACCAAATCTCTCGCCAACGAACTTGGAAATTTCAACATAACAGTAAATGCCGTTTGCCCAGGCTTTATCGACACCAAAATGAATAATAATCTTTCCACTGCCGAAAAAGAGGATATTGAAGATATGACTCCTCTCCAAAGATTAGGAAGTGCAGAAGACGTTGCAGAGGCAGTGCTCTTTCTTGCAAATGACAGCGGAAACTTTATCACCGGTCAGTCAATAAATGTTGACGGTGGCTATATACCATTGTAAAAAATGTTTATCAAAAAATAAAAACAGCCAAATGGCTGCTTAGAAAGGAGTTTTCAAAAGGAAGGAAAATTCCTTTATTTTTTGTCTCAAAACTTTATAATTTGGACAATATTTTTCCACCTCTTTCCAAAATTGAGGTTTGTGGTTCATATGTTTTGAGTGGCACAGTTCGTGAAAAATAATATAGTCAATTAAATCTTTAGGCAAAATTATTGCCTTGAAATTGATTTTCATCTCTTTAGAAGATGAAAAACTTCCCCACTTACAAGTAGAAACACAAGGATTTACTTCTTTAACTTTAAAACCATATTTTTCAGCATATTCATTCACTCTATCTTTTACGTATGAAAACATGGAAAAGTATTGTTCTCTTATAACCTTATTTTTCTTTCTAGCAGAAAAGGACGAAAAACCTATTGCAAGTTCCTTTGTCTCCATAATAGGCTCACCAAATTCATAAATATACTTGTCAAAATAAAAATGGTTAGCAAATTCTTCTAAACTTTCCATTTTTTTAATTTTATCTTCAAACCACTTCTTTTTTGAAGAGATGAAATTATTAATTTTAGCATCATTAAGTCTAATTGGTGCTTTAACCAAAATTTCCTCTCTTGATACTATTTTAAGGAGTAAAGTTTTTCTTCGCTCTTTCACAATTTTAATTTCCATAGTTAAGATTTTAACACTTACAAGAAAAAAATGCAACAAAATTAACTCTTATAACATGAAATCTCTTTATACCAAATTGTAATTTATAAAATTAATTTTTTAACACTTCAATTTGCCTTAATAAAATTAAACACCAAATATAGCAACAATAATTGCATATCACACAATATATTGTTGTATTATGCAATAAAATTTATTTGCATAATACTATGAAAATTATTTGACAAATAATTTAAGAAAGGTTTATAATTTAATTAAAGAGAGAATAGGAGGAGAAAATTATGGCTTTTAACTCTAATGGTCAAGTCCAATATCTCATTCTTGATTCCTTGCAAGATGGCTCAAAATATGGACTTGAAATTATTGAATTTATCTCCAAAAAAACAAACGGTGGCTATATTCTTAAAAAACCAACGCTTTATTCATGCCTTACAAGACTTGAAAAGAAGGGACTTGTTTCCTCTTCTTTTTGGGGCGAAAGTGAATTTGGTGGCAAACGTCACTATTATGGGCTTACCGATGCTGGAAGAGAAAACTTAAAACTTTTGGAAAAGGAATTTGCAAATATCTCCTTCACTTCTGATGAAAATAATGAACCGGAAATCGAATCAAAAGAAGAAGTGGAAGAAATAGAAGAAAGTAAACCTATCTTTTTACAGCAAAATAATCTTTTTGATTTCACTTCTCCAAAACAAGAACCACCTAAGAAAGAAGAGGTGGAAAAAGAAGATATTGCTGATAATCAAATCGACTTTTTCTCATACGAACCACCAAAAGAAGAAAAGAAAGACGATGCGGTATTTTTACCTAAAAATGAAAAATTGACAGAGTCGCAGTTGGAACAAAATAAGCGTATTTATGACACCTCAAGCGAACTTAAGAAATATCGTAATCGTAGAAGTTTCTCTGACAACCAAATTCAAATGCCGATGGAATATGAAGAAAAAGAATCAGAGGAAGATTTTAAATCAAAAATTGACAGCCTAAAACAGTCAATGCTACAAGCAAAACAAAATAGTTTTGACAGAGAAGCATATGCAAATCTTTTTCATAGAGATGAAGAAGAACATGAAGAAATTTATACAAAACCTACTTTTAACTCTGTGCCTCAAGAGGAAAAAACTGAAGAAGAAATTAAAGATGACGCTGTATTAATCACAAGTCCAAAATTTGACGACGAAGAAATACCTTACCAGAAGCGAATCACTCCGCCTAATCTTGATATCAATGTTTCGGATGATAATCTCCCAGCCCCTATACGCGATGCTAATTTGGAGCCTACCTATAATGATATGATGTCAAAGATTCAAGAAAAGAAAAAAGAAAAGGAACTTGCCGAAAAAACATATTCTAAACCGGTAGAGGCTGAAAAAAGTTTTATCACAGAAACACCTGCAAATGCCACTTTCGCTGATTATAATTCACTTAAAACTTACTATAAATCTTATGGTATTGATTTTAAAGAATACAAAAAAAGTTCAGTTGAGCGAATTCATAACACCAACCTATTAAATTTAATCACCTCTTCCATCCTTTTACTTTTATCTGGAATCGGCTCAGCAATACTATTTGCCATAATTAATTCAACAAATCTTCTTATGGCATCCTCCAATTTCTTGTATTACACAATTCCAATTTTGTTCGCTATATATACTATCTACTGCGGAATTAAATATAAAGTAATGGTAAGCCGAAAAGCCTCTTTAAAATTCAATGCAGTCACGATCTGGGCGGTTTTCCTTCTCGCAGTTATTGTTGTTTTCGTTATTAACGTTTGCTGTGGAATGCAAGCAGAAACAATGCAATTATATTTAACCTCCCTTCTCATTCCAATACTAGCACTGTTCTTAATTTTACCTGTAAATTATCATCTAACTAAATTTATATACAAAAAATATGCTAAATAAATTTTGAAAAAATTTTAAATTGTTTGCATAAAATTTAAAAATCTTAAACAAAATATAAACAAGTCAGCAGAACTTGTTGACTCGATAAGAAAAGAGATTTTTAGCTTTTTAGCCATCAAACCTCTTTTCTTTTTTTAAAAATTGTTATTTTAATCTTTTAATAATTGAACTAAATTAATAATCCTCTCTTATCCGCATTATATTGCAAAAAAAGAACACTTGAAAACTGTTATTCAAAATCTACCTTGAAAACGTCATCTTCATGAATTTCAATAACTTTTTTATGTTTTCTGCCATGCTGTTTTCTAAAAATAAAGATTAAATCAAAAAGAACAAAGACTGCCACTAAGATTAGCGAAACAAGTAAAATATAACCTACTGAATTTTCAAAAATGGTGCAAAGCAAGAAGATAACAAGACACGAAATAAGTTCGCCTATTGCTATTGCAATAAATGACTGCCAAATTTTTAAATTACTAAGCCCTGCTATCAAACTTCCTGTGTAAACACCTGTTAAAGGCAATGGAACAGCCACAAAGAAACATAATGCGGAAAGTTTATAAAATGTTTTACCCTTGCCACCTAAGACTTCCAATTTTTTACGATATTTTTCTTGCATACGAGATAAAAATTTATCTTGCACAAAACCACTTGTTTTGTTTTTTATTTTTCTCACAATTAAAAGAACAATAATACAAGGTATCATACTTCCAACATATGCACAAAGAAAGGATAAGAATGGTGAAAGTGTTCCCTCTCCCCAAACAGCATATGATAAACCAAGTGGAAGAGCGATTTTGCTCTCAAGCGTTGGTATCATAGCCACCAATATAACCGCTAAAAAGACAGGAAAGTTGTCAACAATAAATTCTAACATACTTCATTCTATGCTCAAAAGATTTAAATATGAACAATTTTTTATTTTTAATTGTTTAAATTTTAATTTGAAATTATAATTAAAAAAATCTACTATATTTTTATTTTTTACAATTCTTATAAAATTTGTTTCTTTCTTAAATTTCTTGCATATAAAAAAGACTTATGAATTTTAGAGAACCCCTCATTTTCATAAGCCTTTTTTGTTTACCAATTAAATTTACTTTCGCAGTCGCAGTCAGAATCAGTTAAATCTGTAACATCTGAAATACCCGTATGACAGCATGTTAATGATGAATTTTCAGTTTTTCCAGCAAAAGTAGCTTGAGAAGTGTAGCAGTTGCTTATAGTTCCACCGCTTACATAACCAACAAACCCAGCAATACCTCTATTTTGTATTAGCTCTAAATCAGATGTTTGATTTTCAGTATTATCTTGAGTTTCTTCATCTGAAGAAGTTGAATCATCTATAGATTCAAAAATATTAACCGCCCCTTTAGAACTTGAAATACTAACTGAACCATTTTCCATTGTACCTAAAAGTCCACCAATGTTATAAGATTCAAGTGCTGTGCTACCAAATGCAACTTTTCCATCTTCACCACCAACAACAAAATCGTAATCATTAAGCCCACTGCCTTGAATAACTCTTAATAACAGTGAAGAATTAAAATCTTCTGCGCTTAAATTATAGGTAGTTTCTTCACCATCAGTTGAACTACTTTCACTATCAATTACACTGTTTTCTGAAATTAAATAAATGTGAGTGTTTGAAATAGAATTAGTAGCCTTAATTTCACAACTATAATTATTTACCCTTGTTATTGTGGAATTTTCTGCGTATCCAATAACACCAACATTGTTAAAACCAGTGATAGAGCCTCCAACAAAATTAAGATTTTTAATTGTTGCATTCTCGACATATCCAAAAAGCCCAACATTAGATAAATTTCCAGCATCAATATTCAAGTTCTTAATTGAATAATACTGACCGTCATAACTTCCTCTAAATGGAATATATTCGCTCCCAATAGGTAAAAAGTTATATCCACTCATATCTATATCACATGTTTGTTTAAACTTATAACCTTCAAAATTTTCTGAGCTAGAATTTAATCTATACATTATATAAAACAAATTTTCTGGGCTCGAAATTAAATAGTATCCATTTTTGTCTCGTTCAAGAGAAATAGTTTTAATTGTATAAACTGGAGAATATACAATACCTACATTAATTTCTGTATTTACTTCTTCTGAATCGCTAATTAATTGGAAGGAATAATTAGATAAGCTTGTAGCACTTTCACCATTAATATTTAATCCACTAAATTTATAAAATGTATAATTATCATTACGAAAGTATACAGCATAATTATCAACATTAATTTCAATTTTTGAATAAGATTTGATGTTATAAAATTCCATTATATTTCCACTAGTATTTCCACTAGTTAAATTGTTGTATATTTCATCATTATTGATTGATAAAATATATCTTAAAGTAAGATTATTATTACTTTCACTTTCTATATTCAAATTTAAAGTAAAAGTTGTCAAAGAATAATAAGATAAAAGATAAACCTTAGTAGCGGATGAAGCTCCGTTTGCAAGAGTATAGAGGTCATTGCCAGCGGTGGACAAATCTTTTAATGAAGAATTTAAATTATCTATAGAAATGCTACTATTAAAATTAGAATTGTGAACTTGGAAATAGTTTACAGTAAAGCCATTATAATAATACCCATTAACAGGAACTTTTGTTATATTTACAATACTATTTAATGTGAAATTTCCACCAGTATTTTCATCATCTTTGCGATTTAAAGATTCTAAGTCCCAACCACTTGATAAAGGATCACCTTTATCAAAATCAACAAAATTAAAATCATAGAACAAAAATAGTGTGAAATCGATTCTGTAACCAGATATTGAGCCACCCGAAGTAACCTCTAATTCCCCATTATTATTTGTAACAGCCAAATTATTAACATGCGTAACATTAACACTGTAATATTGATTTCCATTTACCGAAGTTAGCTTAGATAAAGATGTAGTTCCACCATTTGAGCCAAAAACATAGTTGTTTACATCAGTTTCAACTGAAGAATCGTAAACATCTAAAACATAGTAACTATATGTCACATATTTTCCACCTACGCTGTTATCTTCTGTATCTTCGGAGTCTTTAATATAATTTTCATCAGGATCAACAACAAATTTCTTTAATGTTATATTAACAGTCTCGTTGTCTGTCAAATCTAAATTTCCTTGAGAATCTATCCCAAACAACTTACTTAGGTCTAAAGTTAACTTCCTATCATCGGAATAATCGCCTATACACTCTACTATATCTTCTAACTCTTTTTCTGTCTCATCAAAATAAAAACCTTCAGTTCCACCCCAAGAAAAAGCAAGCTTGCCATCGTTTCCAAAATCCAGTTCATCCGTTTCAATATACCCAAGATACCAATTATACTCTCCTCCTAGATATTTATTAGCTGATGTATTTGAAACTATAGTAAATTCATTAATAGAATAATAAGAACCATTTAAGCTTAACTTTGGTGTTAAATCACTTCTATGATAAACTCTTCCAGCATAACCATAATAACCCCTTAAATTACTTGAAGAATATGTTGATGATGTATCATTCTTTACTTCAAAATTATTAATATTAATATCAATTTCATACTGATATCGTGTAAAGACAAAAACATAGTTAAATTCAGATAAATTAAGTGAATTAAAAAGTTGTATTGTAAAATAAATAGTATTAGAATCACCAGTTGAGTCATTATTTTCTACACCTAAAGAATCCCCATTAGAATTACTAATAACAAAATTATCTTCATTTGCAGGTTTAAGATCTTGTCCAGCATAAATTTGTAGATTATCAGAGCCTCCTAAAGCAGTTTCACCAAACAAACCATAAAATTCATAACCTTCTTGTAATTTTATTTCAAAAGTTATAGAAGTAAGATAGCTGTTATTTTTAAATTCAATTTTGTCAGAATTAAGAGTGGTTGTAGTTCCTGTACTTCGTCTATCTCCGTCAGAATAACGCATATCCACTCTGTAAGTAGAAATATATCCACCTTCGGTCCCTTGGGTTAACGTAACACTGTTGTTAATATCTGTGTTGTTAAGAAAACCATTATAAGAGGCAGTTTTAAATGAATAAGTGTTCTTTATTAGCTCAGATCGTATTATATAATCTCCACTTAAGTTTAGAGGAATAGCAACATAAGATTTTTCTGAACTTAATTGTTTATCATTCATTTCTATTCCATCGAAAATACCTAAAAAATTATATAAACTACTAGTTCTAGCTTTGTTTTCACATTCAACAGTAAAAACAACTTGGCTATAAGGATTTTTTATATAATAATATGTTTGTAATCCATCACCATCAACCGTAATATCTCCATCATTATCATTATTATAAATAATAGCATAATACCCATCAGAATCATAATCTAATTGATAATCATATTGATTTATGCCTGTTTGCACTTCATTTTGAATAGCAATGTTAAAAGAATTGACAAAGAAAGATAATGTAACCATCTCACTAGAGAAGTTTTGAGATCCTAAGCTGTAGACCGTTGCGGTTGTCCACGTACTGTTAAGATTATTATTGTATGCAAAACCAAAAGTTGACATATAACTTGAAACTTTGCTTTTCCTTAAGACCCCATTCGTATAGCTAGAATTTGTATTTAAAGTGTTAGTGGATAAAAAGATGTTGTCGGTATAAACTTTATCTTGCCCTGCTGCAATCAAACCCCAATAAGTATTTTCATAACTTGCATATCTACAATATGTCATTGTCAAGTGTGTCCTTGTTACACCGACTAAACCTCCAATATAATACGCAGAAAATTCAGCGTCAGATCTTGCATTTATACAGTATGTAATATAACCATAATTTCCTCCTGTTAGAGCACCAACAATTCCTCCAACATATCCATCAGAATTTTTTGAATTCAATCTTCCGTAATTTATACAACGTGTAATTGACAAGACCCTTGATGAAGATTCTCCGACAATTCCTCCAACATAAGATAAGCCATTTATATAGCCATAATTAACACAATTCTGAATTATATTGTAACCTCCAACCAATTCCCCAACAATTCCACCAGCTGCACTAGAGGAAAATAAAAGTCCAGTGGATATATCTGCCATATTAATACAGTTTTGAATTGTAACATTCTCAGCTTCTGAAACGATACCTCCTGCGACATATACTATTGATCCAAACCACCCTTTCTCAGTTTGTGTGTTGCTACTTATAACTGTTATATTACTTATTTTCGAATCAACTGCTATTCCAATAAAGCCTCCATTGGTTACATCTATGATTAAGTTTGATACAATATAATTTTCTTGAATTTCAGGAAGAAAATAATATGTAGAGCCATATAGTATTCCTGTTGACAAAACAATATTATAAATAGTTACTCCGCTATCTGGACCTATTAGACTACCGCTTTCAAAAACTGTGCTTCTAGCATCCCAATAGTGAGCAGACATATCAATAGAAGTACATGAGTCACTGAATACATAGTGTTTATCAGGTGCCACTAATATATAAGCTAACTCTCGTGCCGTTTCAATTACATAAGGGTTTGAAGCACTACCTGCATTCCATCCTTCTTCCCTTGTTCCAGGCACATCAACATTATCCGACCAATTGCCGCTTGCTTCTGTTTCGACATCATCTTCATCACTTTCAGAGGATTCGTCATCATCTGTCACAGTCTCTTGATATCCGCTTGTGGTATCCATAAGATATGTATTAACTAAATTTGCACCGCAAAGAGAAATTATTGCTGTGAACAAAACACAAACAAAAGATATAAGAAATTTTTTAGTTAATATATTTCCTAATCTCATCTTAGTATTATTTTAACTATTTTTGTAAAAAAATGTCAAATTATTTTAATAATTTTAAAATAATTTTTAAATTATTTTTAAAAAACAAAAAATAAAACGATAAATAAAACGATTTTTAATGAAAAATAATCAATTTTTTATTAATAATGAAAAATTTTGCTAATTAATTTTAAAATGTAATTTCAAAAATATTATTAAAAAAACACTACTGACTGCTTTCTTCCGATTCTAATAAAAAACACCAGCAAAAGCCAGTGTTTTTATTACAATAGTTTCATCAATTCTTGATTAAACTCTTCTTCGGTGATAACACCATCTTCTTTTAATTTTCTTAGTTCCTCAATTTTACGTTTTTTCTCTTCGTTTGCCCTATCTTCCGTTCTTTCCTCGCGTCTTATTTCAACTGGAGTGTTCATAATAATAACATCTGGAATGAACATGGAAATTAGAAGTAAAATCCAAGGTATCCAACCACCTGCAAGAATGACAATTATGAGCCCGGCAATGTAGTAACTTTGCGAACGGCGGAAATACTTTCCGTTACTCCTTACTGCATAAATTAAGCAAATACTTCCAATAATTCCCGCCACAACTTCAACAAAAACGAAATAAATGCTGTAGTAAGAAATAACAACAAGATAGACACCTAAATTTGCATAAAGTTCAGGATCAACTAAGTAGATAATGGCAACTATGAGATTTGCAACCATATTAATAAGATTAATAATAGCCGCACTCAAAATTAAGTTCTTTTTTGTCCTATTCATATTTCCTTTCCTTTTTAATTATCAGATTTCTTAAAGGATATTATTCCCAAAATCTTGATAATTAATATTATGCTAACATTTTTTTGAAATATATGTCAAATCATTTTGAAAAAAAGCGAATTTGTGCTAAAAATATTTAATAGGAATTTTAACTCACGAAAAAAATACATTTAAAAATGAAAAGAGGAAATTATGAGAATTGAAAAAAGAACAGTAGTTATCACCGGCGCTTCAAGCGGAATTGGAAAAGGACTTAAGGAACGCTTTGAGAAAAAAGGCGATATTGTCATTGACATATCATTAGACGGAAAAGATTACCAATGTGATGTTGGCGATGATGCCAAATTAAAGGCAGTTTTTGATGATATTTATCTCAATTATGGCGAAATTGACATTTTGATCACCTGTGCTGGATATGGAATTTCTGGTGCTGTGGAACTACTCCCTGAAGATGCCACAAGAAAACAATTTGACGTAAACTTTTTCGGCACGGCAAACGCTTGTAAGTATGCCCTTCCAATTATGAAGAAAAAATCAAAAATTGTGATAATATCTTCGGCTACTGCTCTATTTCCGGTTCCTTTCAAGACATATTATTGTGCCAGCAAAGCTGCAGTAAATAGTTTTGCACAGGGTTTGAAAATGGAATTAAGTAAAACACAAATAGACGTCACTTCAATTTGCCCTGGCGATATACGCACAAATTTCTCTCAAAATCGTGACAAACGATATGAAACAAATGAGCGTTATGGAAAATCTGTTGAACTTTCCACAAAGCCAACCGAGAAAACAGAAAAAAGAAGAATGGACCCTAACTATGCGATAAATAAAATTATAAAAGTTATTGAGAAGAAAAAGTTTAAGCCACAATATATAATTGGAAAACAATATCATATTTTCTATGCTTTCAAACGCTTAGTTACGACAAACTTTTTAAACAAGTGCATAACAAAAATCTTTTACAAAAAATGAGAGAACATGTCTCTTTCTATTTTGAGGCCGTCTTTCTGATTTGAAGCAATACCTCTTTTTATTTTGAGGCCGTGCCTCTTTTTATTTTGAGACCGTGTCTCTTTTTATTTTGAGACGATGTCTCTTTCTATTTTGCGTTTTTACTTATAATATCACTTTTTTAATAAGCAAAATCGTTAACTATGGAATTTCTTATTATTTTATTCAAAACTGTCACCTTTTTTGCGAAAAATAATATGCTGATAATGGAGGGACAAAATGATTTATCAAAAAAGATACTGTCAAGGTAGTTGTGTAAATCTCCGTCCTTGCCACACGCCACCACACAACTTCCCGTGCTGTCAACCTTTTCAAGACTGTTGTCAAGATTTTTGCCAAGACTGTTGTCAAAATTGTAACGACGACTTAACAATGTTTTTGATAGGATACATGGTAGGACAACGAAGTTGTAATTGTAGAAGAAACCCCTTTTCATAATTTTCACAAAAGATAAAATATTGAAAGAAATATGAAAATTTCATTGTCTAAAAATGATAAAATCTTTCAATATAAATTTTCAAAAAGAATCAAGGTGGTAAAAAAATGCTATTGTAATTTGTGCAATAGCATTTTTATTTTTTTTTAAAATTTGAAAACTATTTTAGCAATATAAATATAACATAAAAAATAAAAATTCATTTTATAAACACTAAAAAACGATTTAATTAAAATATTATATTTATTCATATATTTGTATAATTATAACAAAGGTATGCAAGATAATATGCAATAGATAAAGTTAAAAATTTTCATTAAACAATCTCCTTCCATTTGCTTAAAAATACTTTGCAAACTTCAAAAACATCGTCATAAATCGTTTCTCGCTCCAAATCACAGTCACAGTCTTTTAAAAGACTTATAGGACTCTTAACACTTCCAGAAGATAGGAATTTTTTATATTTTGACAACATCTTTTCATTTTCAGTCAAGAGTTTGTTTGATATATTTATTGCACAAATCAGCCCTGTTGCATATTTATACACATAAAACGGACTATAAAAGTGTGGAATCCTGGACCATTCATATTTAATTTCATCAATAAGTTCAACATTTTTATAATAAGTTTTATTTAAATCAAAATATTTTGAACATAAAAATTGTTGTGTTAAAGGTGCGCCAGATTCGTAGGTCGAATATGCCAATTCTTCAAACTCTGCAAACATTGTCTGCCTAAAAATCGTCGAACGCACTTGAACCATAAAATGATTATAGAAATATATGCGTTCTTTATCTGTTTTTGCATTTTTAAGAAGATAATTTAAAAGTAACATTTCATTTGTTGTGCTGGCAACTTCTGCCACAAAAATAGTATAGCCTGCATTTTGTGGAGGTTGATGACTGTTGGAATAATAAGTGTGCATAGCATGCCCTAATTCATGTGCTAAAGTAAATACACTTTCTAGGTTGCCTTCAAAATTTGTAAGAACAACCGGGGTCACTCCATAACACCCCCAAGAAAAAGCCCCGCTGTCCTTATTTTTATTTGGCATCACATCTATCCATCTTTCATTTTTCGCGCGGTCTATAAGCTCTACATAGTCTCGTCCCAAAACTGCAACTGCTTTTTTAATTATTTCTATCGCCTCGTCATATGTGAATTTATAATCAAGCTCTTCACAAATTGGTGCAAAAGTATCGTAAATGGCGATTTTGTCCAAATTTAACATTTTTCTTTTTATCTCAAAAAAGTCTGTTAATATATCAAGATTTTCATGAATTTTTTTAATCAAAAGTTTATAAGTTGTTTCACTAGCCTCTTCTTTATAAATGGACCTACTTAAACTAGATTTATATTTCCTTACAGTTGCATAAAAATTGGTGGTTTTAATATCAGAGATGTAGTTATTTGCAAGTGTGTTGATAAATTCGCCAAATTTACCATTCATTCTTCTAAAAGCATTTTCTCTTATGATTCTATCTTTACTTTCAACATAAAGAGAATAATTTGACTGAGTCAGTTTGTATTTCTTACCGTCTTTATCTTCAATTTCGCCAAAGTCTAAATCAATATCAGAAAATTTATCAAAATTTTCACTAAAACCATCAGCAAAATTTCCAATTTTTGAAATTAAAATTTCCTCTTTTTTTGAAAGAGTATGTTTTTTTAAACGCAATGTTCTTTCGAACATACGGTGATAATTTTTAAACTTATCATTTTCCATTAAAGCTTTAAGTTTTTGTCTGCTAAACTTTGAAATTTCAACATCAATAAAAACCATTTTAGAAACATTTTTGTTTAAAAATTCGCTTATTTTTTCACACATAATATTGGCTTCTTCATTGGCATTATCACCCTTTTTATAAAGACTGGCATAAACATATAAAAGCTCAGATTCTTTGTTAAATGAAATAAGTTTTTCTAAACATTCAAATAAAATTTCATCTGAATCTTTAAGTTTTCCTTCATAAATTTTAAATTCGTCAACTTTTGGTTTTAAATTTTCAAGCCTAACATAGAAATCGTCATTATTTTTACAAAATTTACTTAAATCCCACTTGTATTTCTCTTCAATTTCTTCTCTTTTTTTCATTTTTACCTCACAAAATATTTTTCCATTTTAAAATTTTTCCAAGGTAGTTTTGAGCAATCTGGCATTGCCATAAAGACCATGTTTTCCTTTGTCGTTGGATGAATAAAGGTAAGTTTTCCTGCCCACAAACCTAAGTTTGATGTAGCCTTATCTTTATTTTTACCATATTTGTTGTCGCCATACAGTGGACAACCAATATTTGCTAGTTGCACACGAATTTGATGGCTTCGCCCTGTCAATATTTGAATTTTGAGCAAACTAAGCTTGCCATCGTT
Organism: uncultured Clostridia bacterium; assembly: GCA_944349415.1. Classification (GTDB taxonomy): domain Bacteria; phylum Bacillota; class Clostridia; order Christensenellales; family UBA1242; genus Caccovivens. Next base: position 2,995 of record CALVMX010000005.1, on the reverse strand, counting down.
TTCAAGTTCCTCGTAAGTTAGTTCTGCTTTTTTCGCTCCACTCTCACTCATTGGCACGATTTTGACGATATTTTCTCTTTCATTCTTTTGAAGATAGTTCACTAGTGTGTCTTTTTTATATTTAACTAAATTTTCCGTAACCGCATAGTATACTTTCTCAGTGGTGTGGTTTTTGAACTGCTCTGACAGCCGACTTGCAGATTTTGAAGTTCTTGCAAAAACAATAATCCCGCCTGTTGGTCTATCCAGCCTATGCACAAGCCCAACAAAAGCTTCGCCAGGTTTATTGTATTTTTCCTTAATATATTCTTTAACTTGAGAAAGTAAGTCAGGGTCTCGACTATCATCACTTTGCGTTGGAACATTTTGAGGCTTTAAAACCACGATGATTTGATTATCTTCATATAAGACATTTAATTTTTCCATATTTTTACTCCTGTCGCTCCACAAGGAAGAATAAGTCCTTCTTCTGTTGGAAGTCCTATTTCGTCGGCTTCAACATTTTCTTTTCCAAACACACATTTTAAAATATTGGCAATAACTGTCGGCTGAAGTCCAGTGGTGTAAGAATTGATAAGCACAAAAAGTGGCTTATTTGATAAAACTTTTTTTGTCAGCTCAACAAAATCGGCAAGATTATCTTCTAACTTCCACATCTCGCCACTTGGACCTCTGCCGTAACTTGGCGGATCCATGATGATAGCATCGTAAAAATTTCCTCGCCTAATTTCTCTTTCAATAAATTTTTGACAGTCATCCACAATGAAACGAATATTGGTTATGTTATTCAACTTTGCATTTTCTTTTGCTCTCTCCACCATACCTTTGCTTGCATCAACATGCGTAACCATAGCACCGGCTTTACTTAGTGCAATAGATGCTCCTCCGGTGTAAGCAAAAAGATTTAGAACCTTAATTTCTCTTTTAGAATTTTTAATAAGCTTTTGCATTAAAGTCCAGTTTGTCGCCTGCTCTGGAAAGATACCTGTGTGTTTAAACCCCATAGGCTTGACAATAAATTTTAAATCTTGCCAAGAAATTGTCCATTCATCTGGTATCTTTTTATTAAAATGCCAAAGCCCGCCTCCTTCTCTTTTTTCATAATAGGCGTCGACATCCTTTCTTTTAAAAAGATTTTCTTTCGCATGCCAAATAACTTGAGGGTCAGGTCTTAAGAGTTTAATCCCCGCCCATTCTTCAAGTTTATAGCCATCTCCTGTTTCTAAGACTTTATAGTCTTTCCAACTGTCTGCTACTCTCATACATTTCCTTTTCAATTTTTTTCAATATGGATAAACTTTATATTTTTTCGATATTCACTTTAACTTTTTGTCCGTCAACTTCAAATTCAAAGGAATTTGTTCCGCTATTTCCTTCTTTTATAACATCCGCAAGTGTTCCTTTCTTAACAGTATCACTGAATCTCAAAATTAAATTTACAAGTTTTTCATCGCCAGAAACTTCAATTTTGATATGATTTACAACTTCAAATCCGCTTTCTTTTCTAAAGTTTTGAATTTTGCTTATAAGTTCCTTAATGGTTCCTTTTTCTATTAAATTTTCTGTCAAAGTGGTATCTAAAACAACAGTAATTTCGCCATTTGTTTCGCTGGCAAAACCTTCCTTGTTTTTAAGACTTATAAGTAAATCTTCTTCTTTAAGCTCAACTTTTTCGCCGTTTACTTCAAATTCTAAAGTTTTTCCACTTCTAACATTTGTTACCGCTTCCACAGGGTTAATATTTGCAAGATAATTTTTGATTCCACCTAAAAGCTTTCCGTATTTTGGACCAACCGTTCTAAGTTGAGGCTTAATCTCGTATGAAACAAACTCATCAGCATTGTGAAGTAACTCAAGTTCTTCAACATTCAATTCGTCTTTGATTAAATCTTCAAGTTCACTGTCAAGTTTTAATTCTTTGGAAGAGCAAACAATAACTTTAGATAGAGGTTGACGATTTTTAACATTGCTTGAACTTCTGCATACTCGACCTAAAAGAACAATATCTAAAACCTTATTCATGCCTTCATTCAAACTTTCATCAATTAAACTTTCGTCACATTCAGGAAATTTGCAAAAATGAACACTAATTGGTGCACTAGAATCAAGACTTCTAACAAGATTTTGATATATTTCCTCTGCAATAAAAGGAACAAAAGGTGCGATAAGTTTAGATAAGCCCACCAAAACTTCATAAAGAGTTTTGTATGCCGCAATTTTATCTTCCGTCTCTTCGCTTCCCCAAAATCTTTCACGAGAGCGTCTTATATACCAATTTGAGAGCCTGTCAACAAATTCACTTATAGCTTTAGTAGGTGTTTGCAATTCATATTTTTCTAAATTTTCGTCTACTAACTTAATTAAAGCATTAAAATCAGAAAGAAGCCACTTATCAAGGAAGGAAAGTTTACAGTCCTTTAAATTAACCTTCGTTGGATCCACCTTATCAATTTCTGCATATAAGACATAGAAACAGTAAACATTCCATAAAGTTCCCATAAATTTTCTTTGAAGATCAACTAAGTTATCTTCAATGAATGGAAGTCCCTGTGCTGGACTACAACTTGAGAAGAAATACCATCTCACACCGTCTGCACCATATTTAGATAAAACATCCCAAGGATCAACACCATTTTTTAGGCTCTTGCTCATTTTGAGTCCGTTTTTGTCAAGAACGAGACCTAAAACATTGCAAGCTTTAAAAGGTGCTTTACCAAAAACAGCAGTATTAACCGACAATAAAGTGTTGAACCAACCTCTTGTTTGGTCGATAGCCTCACTGATATAATCTGCACAAAAGGCTTTTTCAAAAGTTTCTTTATTTTCAAATGGATAATGATATTGAGCAAAAGGCATTGAGCCCGAGTCAAACCAGCAGTCCATAACTTCTGGAGTTCTCTTCATTTCCTTTCCGCAAACAGGACAAGGGAAAGTTATTTTGTCGAGGGTAGGCTTATGAAGGTCAAGTTCTTCTTTGACGCCTGAAAGTTTCCCG